>CAVBAM010000183.1:0-3879 GCA_963593315.1 Candidatus Methanomethylophilaceae archaeon
CGGCGGTTAAAGATTTTCCCATGCTACCTCATTGTCGCCCGCACGTCGAACGCGCGCGCCGCGATGCGCACAGCTTCGCCACGGCATAGGCGGACGCGGGCATGACGGCACGCGCCTGCGGCAGGCAACCCGCGACCTGCGACAGGCAACTCGTAAACCGCAACGCTTCCCTAGCGCACCTCGGCGAACTTCTCCTTCAGCGCGGCGTTGACGCATTCGGGCACGAACTGCTCGACGTCGCCGCCCATCGAGGAAATCTCGCGCACGATGGAGCTGGACAGGTACATATGCTGCGGCAGCGACATGATGAACAGCGTTTCCAGCTCGGGCGAAAGCTGATAGTTCATGGCCGTCATCTGGAATTCATACTCGAAGTCGGTGATGGCGCGCAGGCCCTTGACCACGGCGGTAGCGTCCATCTTCTTCGCGAAGTCCACCAGCAGCCCCTCGAAGGGCTCGACGCGCACATTGGGCAGATGCGCCGTGGCCTGACGGACCAACTCCACGCGCTCTTCCAGGCTAAACAGCGGTTTTTTCTTAGCCGAGACGGCTACGGCGACGATGACCTCGTCGACAAGTTGGCTCGCTCGGGTGATAACGTCGAGATGCCCGCTGGTGATGGGATCGAAGGTTCCGGGCGTCAGTGCTCGCTTCATGGGAATGGCTCCAGTGTTTCTCTTAGGTTGGACGACGGCGCGTTTACGCCGCGCGCGAGCTGCGGGCGTTTATTCCGCGCGCAGCACGTCTACGGTAGTATCGCCGTACTTCTTGCGCTGCGCAAGGCAAAATCCGGCTTGCGCGGCAGCGAGGGCGCAAGCGTCATCGTCGGCGTGCGCGTGCTCGTAGACGACGATGGCATCGGGAGACACGACGCCTGAGTCGCGCGCACCGGCGACCATGCCGAGCACCTCGGCTGCCGCGTAAGCATAGGGCGGGTCGAGGAAGATGAGGTCGAAGGCGGGGCGGGAGAAGCGCGGGGGGCGCTCCATCACGTCGCCGCGCACGAGCGTCGCCCGGCGGGCTTCGAGGCCAAGCTTGGCGGCGTTCGCGGAAAGCACCTTGTGCGCAGCCGCGTCGCGCTCATAGAAAACCGCACGCGCGGCGCCGCGCGATAGCGCCTCGAACCCAAGCGCCCCGCTTCCCGCAAAGGCGTCAAGCACCATAGCGCCCTCGAAACCGCCGCGCGCGCTGAACACGCAGCTCATGATCGATTCACGCACGCGGTCGGTCGTCGGGCGCGTGCCCTGCCCCGCCGGGCATGCCAGCGTGCGGCATTTCATGGTTCCGGCGATAATCCTCATGCCCTACCCTTTCCCTTGTTTGATTTCGCACCGAAGGTTCGCAGCGCTTCGAGGGCGAGCGCGCGGTGCTGCGGCTCTTCCAAGCCGGGGTCTTCCTCCATAATGCGAGCGGCGTCGGCATGGGCCGCCTCGATGATACGCGCATCGCGCACGATGTTGACGAGCTTGAGCGCGCTTGCGCCATGCTGGCGATTGCCGAGAATGTCGCCCTCGCGACGCAGCGACAAGTCGTATTTCGCCAGCTCAAAGCCGTCATCGGTGCGTTCCATGGCCGACAAGCGCGCAAGAGACGCCTCGCTTTTAGAAGCCGAGATGAGGTGCACCTGCGCGTCTTTGCCGCCGCGCCCGACGCGCCCGCGAAGCTGATGGAGCTGCGAGAGGCCGAAGCGGTCGGCGTCCTGGACGATCATGACAGTGGCGTTCGGGACGTCCACGCCCACCTCAATCACCGTGGTCGCCACGAGCACCTGCGTCTGCCCCGTGCGGAAGCGCTCCATTGCCTCATGCTTCTCGGCGCTTTTCATGCGCCCGTGCAAAAGCTCCACCTGCCAATCGGCAAACACCGTTTGCTGCAGGTAGGACGCCTCTTTAGACGCCGCGGTGACGTCGTCGCCCGCAAAATCGTCGTCGCCCTCGATGCTGATGGCGGCGTACTCGTAGGCCTCCTCGTCGACGGCGCGCTTGCGCGGAGCGCGGGCGTCACGTGCCTCGCTATCCTGGCCGATAAGCGGGCACACCACGTAAACCTGCTCCCCGCGCCCGAGCGCCTCGCGCGCGGCGTCGTAGGCTTTGCCCTGGTCGGCCTTGGCATGCACGAACGTTTCCCGGCGCGCCAGCGCATTCGGGCGCTGTTTTATGTAGGACAAGGTCATGTCGCCGTAAATGGCAAGCGCCAAGCTGCGCGGAATGGGCGTCGCCGTCAGATAGAGCGCGTCGGGCGCAGCCCCCTTGCCAAGCAGGCATGCGCGCTGCTCGACGCCGAAGCGCTGCTGTTCGTCGATCACCACGAGCGTCAAGTTTTGAAAGACGACGTCATCTTCCAGGATGGCGTGCGTGCCGACGAGCACCGTGATGGCGCCCGAGGCGACGCCGGCGAGGACCTCGGCACGCTTGACGGCCGGCGTCGAGGCGCTGAGGTGCGCCCAGGCAATTCCCACCTGGTCGAACAGCTTCCCCAGCTTGTCCGCGTGCTGTGCGGCCAGAACCTCGGTGGGGGCCAGAAGCGCCGCTTGGGAGCCGGAATCGGCGCAGGCGGCCAGCGCGAACGCGGCGACGGCGGTCTTGCCGGTGCCGACGTCGCCGAGCAGCATATGGTTCATGCGCCTGGGCGCGCCCATGGCTTCCAGAATGTCCTTACGGGCGGCTACCTGCTCTTCCGTGAGCGAAAACGGAAGCGCCGCGTCGAGAGCAGCCACGCAAAGCCCGTCGGTTACGTGGCAGGTGGGGTTTGCGCCGGCCGCCGCACGGGCCGCATCGCCCATCAGCGTGAGCTCGAGCAGCAACAGCTCCTCGTAGACGAGGCGGCGCCTGGCTTCGGCAACCTCGGACATGCTGGTGGGGAAATGGATGCACGAAAGCGCGCGCCCGCGCGACATCAAACGGTACTTCGCCCGCACGTCAAGTGGCAGCGGGTCGTATGCGCCCGCGACATGATCAAGCGCGTTGGAGATTATCCGCCGCATCCAGGCGACGGAAATCTTCTCGCAAGCGGGATGCACCGGGATGACCATGCCGCACGCGCCCTCCCCGCCATCGAGAACTTCCAGATAGGGGTTGATCATGCGCTTGAAGCCGTAATTGAATTCCACTTTGCCGGCAACCGCGATGCGCGAACCGCGCTTGAGCTGATCGGCAAGCCAAGGCTGGCGAAAACACGTGATCATGAGCACGCCCGCCTCGTCGGTAAGCGTGATTTCCACAAGCGGCAAATGGGGTTTGGGGCGCTTGAGCTTCACCTCGTGCACCACGCCCTGCACGGTGCACGACTGACCGATTTGCGCCGTTGCCGTGCTCTCGCGCACGGACAGGTCAATGTAGCGGCGCGGGAAATGCGTCACCAGATCGCGCACGCTTGCAATGCCAAGTCCCGCCAACGCGCTTGCGCGGGCGGGACTGACCAATTTCACTCGAGAGACGGGCTCGTCGAATGCCAATGTTGCCGAAAGCCTATCCGGCATAGGGGCTACTCCACGGAGAAGATTACCGGGTACAGGGGCTGATCGCCGCGATGCGCGTCGATTTCCAAATCCTCGTAGGCTTCCTCGATGCGCGCCTGGAGCGCATCGAAGTCGGCGTCGGAGATATCCTCACCGGCAAGCAGCGTGCAGGTGTCGGCATCGTCCGCGTCCATGTTCTCAAGCAGGCCCATGACCACGTCGGAGACGTTCGAGCCCACCGACAGAATGGAGCCGCCGGAAATGCCGATGACGTCGCCGTCCTTGATGGGGTTGCCCTCGGCATCCTTGGAATCCTTGATGGCGACGGTGACCTCGCCGCACTTCACGTCCTCGAACGCCTCGGTCATCGCCTCGACGTTCTCCTCGAGGGAGGCGTCGGCGTCGATGCCGAACATGGCCGC
>CAVBAM010000184.1:0-3869 GCA_963593315.1 Candidatus Methanomethylophilaceae archaeon
TGTTGCGCAACAAATTATTAGATAGCCGGGGTACCGTTATTTGCGAGAAGAATTCGGGCGGGCCGCGCGACTAGGCCCGCCCCCGTAGGGAAGGTACCGGCATGTGCAGGCTATTGGTAGCGTTGTCCGACGAAGAATCGCAAAGAAGGCTCTGCGAGCTCATCAGCCGACATCCGGCCAGCTCATCGCTGCAAATCGAGCGCTGCGAACCCGCGCGCGCCGGCGTGCGCGCCCTCGAGGCGCCCCGTATCGACGTCCTGTTCATCGACGTCGCCGGCCCCTCGCGCACCGCCACCGCCGCCGCAGCCAACCTCTCGCCCACCGGAGGCATCGACGTCGTGCGCGAGCTGGAAGCCTGCGGCGCAGCCCCACTCGTCGTCTACACGACCACGCGCAAGGGATACACGTCGCAGGTCTACGCGACGCAGCACGAATACCTGCTGCTCAAGCCCTTCAGCGCCGCAGAGGTCGGCGACGCGTTGGCCAAGGTGCTCGCAAAGCTCGGAAGCCACGTGAGCACGCCGCTCGCCTTGCGCTCGAACGGCTCCATCCACGTGATCGAACCCGCCGACATCGAGTTCGTGAAAAGCGTCGGCCGCAAGGTGGAAGTACACCTCACCGACGGCTCCTCGATCATCGCCTACGCATCGTTGCAGGACATCGAGTCCAAACTGCCGGGATCGTTTCTGCGCACCCACAAAAGCTACCTCGCGAACATGACATGTGTCGAAGAGGAGACCGAATGCGAGCTTTCCATGGCGTCCGGCAAGACCGTCGCCATCTCTCAGCGCCAGCATCGCTGCGTGCGCGACGCGCTTATGGCGTTTAACCGCCGCTAGGGCCCGCACGCGCGCGAACGCACGCCGATGCGGTACCATTCCGCTTGAACCAATCACGCGCCGGCCCGGAGCTGCGCTGGCGGGCAAGCACGACGGCTCGCCAATGCGACAACCTCTTCGGCGCGCAGTCAGGCAGGCAAGCGAAAGGCGAATGGCAGCATGGGCGTCTACCCTCCCGAAGACGTCGCGATCGAAGCGGCGAAGCGCGGGCGCAAAAGCAAGCACGCAAGCCAGCCGCCGCAAGCCGTCATCGAGTCCGTCATTCCCGAAAGCCCCGCCGACGACGCCGGTTTCACGCCCGGCTGCATCATCACCTCGGTGGACGGCCAGCCCGTGCGCGACATGATCGACTGGCGCTGGCTTACCGCCGACGACGTCATCACGCTCGGCTACATCGACACCGACGGCGACGCTGGCGAGGTTGAGCTCGAACGCTTCGAAGGCGAGGAATGGGGCTTCGAGTTCAAGGGCGTCGTGTTCGACGGCGTCAAGCAGTGCCGCAACGCCTGCATCTTCTGCTTCATGCGCCAGCTGCCCGACGACATGCGCCCCTCGCTCACCCTGCGCGACGACGACTTCCGCCTAAGCTTCCTCTCCGGCACCTTCGTCACCTTCACGAACCTCTCCGACGCCGACGAGGCGCGCATCATCGAGCAGCACATCAGCCCGCTGCGCCTGTCGCTGCACGCGTCGAATGCTGAAGTGCGGCGGCGCATCATCGGCAAGCACGCCCCGCGCGGCATCGAGGTGCTCGAGCATCTGCTGGCGGCGGGCATCGAATTCCACGCGCAAATCGTGCTGATGCCCGACGAGAACGACGGCGACGTGCTGCGCGAAACCCTCGAGTGGGCCTACGCGCGCCCGGGCATCTTGGACGTGTGCATCGTGCCGCTGGGTTTCACCAAGCACCAAACCTGCTTCACGAAAAGCTTCAACGACCCGGTCTCGTCGAAGGCGGTCATGGACACCATCGTGCCCGTGCAGCAGCGCGCCTTAGCCGAGCGCGGGCATCTGTGGGCGTTCGCGGCCGACGAGTTCTACCACAACGCCTACGGCTCGACTATCCTGGAAAACCTGCCGCCCACCAGCGCTTACGGCGATTTCGGCATGTTCGAGGACGGCGTAGGCATCATCCGCACCTTCGTCGACGACTGGGAACGCGCCGAAGCGGCCGGACAGCCGCGCGAGGCGGCGGCGGCGCTGGCGGAAGCGGGCGTGCGCGTGCGCTACATCAGCGGGTACGCGACCCGATCGTTCTTCCCGACGCTGTTTAGCCGCGGCGAGCTTGCCGGCGTAGTCGAGCCGCTGTTCGTGAAGAACGAGTTCTTCGGCGGCAACGTCGACGTGACGGGGCTGTTGTGCTCCTGCGACATATCCGCCGGCATCCGCGCCGACGCCGAGGCCAACCCAGGATGGGCCTACGTGGTGCCGAAAGTCATCTTCAACGACAACGGGGTCACGCTCGACGACGCCACCTTGGAAGATATGCGGAAGGCGTCGGGCGCGCACGTGAGCGTGGTATCCTGTAACGCGACCGAATTCCTGCGGGAAATGGTCGAAATGGCGCGCGACGGGGCTTTTTCCCGCTAGCTGCGCCCCTGTTTCACTCAACAGTTAGGAACTGCTATGCCATTGCCCCTCGTGGCGGTTGTCGGACGGCCCAACGTCGGCAAGTCCACCTTCGTGAACCGCATCGCCCAGGCCGACGAGGCCATCGTGCACGAGATGCGCGGCGTCACGCGCGACCGCTCCTACCACATCGCCGACTGGAACGGCATGGATTTCAAGCTCGTGGACACCGGCGGCATCGAAATGAACGACGACGACGCCTTCCAGAGCTCCATCCGCAACCAGGCACTCGCGGGCGTCAAGGAAGCCGACGTCATCGTGTTCATCGTGGACAGCCGCACGGGCGTCATGTCCGACGACGAGGAAGTGGCGCGCATCCTGCGCAAGACATCCAAGCCGGTGTTCCTGGCCGTCAACAAGATGGACGACCCCGCGCGCATGGACGAGGTGTGGGAATTCTACCAGCTGGGACTCGGCGACCCCTGGCCCGTGTCGTCGCTGCACGGCAACGGCACCGGCGACTTGCTCGACGCGGTGGTCGAGGAGCTGAAGAAAGTGGAGCTGCCGCCCGACGCCGACGAGGAAGAGGGCATCAACATCGCCATCATCGGCCGCCCGAACGCCGGCAAGTCGTCGCTGACCAACCAGCTGACCTCGGATAACCGCTCCATCGTGTCCGACGTCGCAGGCACGACGCGCGACGCCATCGACACCATCATCGAACACGAGGGGCAGCGCTACACCATCGTGGACACGGCCGGTCTGCGCAACAAGAGCAAGATCGACGAGGACGTGGAATACTACGGCTTCGTGCGCGCCATGCGCGCCATCGATCGCGCCGACGTGGCGCTTTTGGTCATCGACGGGTCCATCGGCCTGACCGACCAGGACCAGCGCGTCGCCGGCTTCGCGGCCGAGCGCCAGTGCGCCATGGTCATCGTGCTGAACAAATGGGACCTCGTGGAAGGCCCCGATGCGAAGGCCGAGGTGCGCGAGAAGATCGCCGACCGCATGACGTTCGTCGGCTATGCCCCGGTGGTCGCCACCTGCGCGCTGACCGGCAAGAGCGTCGGCCGCATCTGGGAGGCCGTCGACAAGGCCTACGAGAACTTCTGCACCACCATCCCCACCAACCAGCTCAACATTTGGCTCGGGGAAATCCGCGAAGGCGGCCACACCGTCTCGAAGGGCAAGGCCGTCCTGCGCATGAAGTACGTCACGCAAACGGCCACGTGCCCGCCGCAGTTCACGTTCTTCGTGAACCGGCCCGACCTCATCAACGACAATTACGAGCGCTTCCTGGAAAACCGCCTGCGCAAGTCGTTCGACCTCACGGGCACGCCGATAAAGTTGAAGTTCAAGAAGAAGGATTAGCAAAGAAAGCGCATCGGGCGGGCTGGCGATCCCCCGCCCGATGTTCCGGCTTCGCCGGAAGCGCGCTCTTGCGAACGCGCCTACGTC
>CAVBAM010000185.1:0-3842 GCA_963593315.1 Candidatus Methanomethylophilaceae archaeon
CCCCTCCCACGCCCACGGGCAGCGCCGCGCCGAACGCGAGCTTCATATGGGGGCTAAACCCGTTCGACACCGCGAAAGGAAGCCCGGAGCGCCTCACCGCGCGCTCAAGGGCGCGAGCGACCTCCAGGTGCGACAGCAGCGCCAGGCGCCCCTGCTTGACAAAGGTGATGCGCAGGCGGAATTGATTGGGATCACTCATGACACGCCTCCGTTTCGCTAGCGGCTTTCCGGGCGTCCGCCGACGCGCAATCGTCCTGCGCGACGGGCACAGACACAACGGCTTCTTCCTGCTCCCCCGCCGGCGCATGCGCGTTCGACCCCGCGGCAATGCGCGGGCTTGCCAGCTCGTTGTCCACGCCAAGGCCCGGGCACGCCCCGCAGCCGGCGCAGCGCTCGAAGGTGCAGTCGGGCGTGGTGATGCCGGCGTCGGCGCGGCGGCGCTCCAGCGCCAAAAAGCGCGTGGAAACGCCGGTGGAGATATGCGACCAGGGCATGACGCGATCGGTCGAATAGCTGCCTTGCGCCACGGCTGCGGGGTCTATTCCCACTTCCTCGGCGGCTTCGCGCCACGCCTGCTCCTTGAAGTGCTCGGTCCAGGCGTCGAAACGCGCGCCGCGCCGCCAGGCGGCCTCGACCCACGCCGCCGCCTCGCGACCCGCGCGGCTCATCACGGCCTCGACGAAGCTCGTGGACGGGTCGTGCCAGTGCACGTCTATGGCGCGATACTTCACGCTGCGACGCAGCACGCCCACGCGGCGCAGGGCTTCCTCGGGGGCGATCTGCCCATCCCACTGGAACGGTGTCTGAGCCTTCGGCACGAACAGCGCGCACGACACCGACATGCGGATGGACCCGCGCTGCTCAGGCGGGGTCGCCTTCTTCGCGCGGTCATAGGCACGCTGCACCAGGCTCGCGATACCCTTGATGTCGTCGTCGGTTTCAGTGGGAAGGCCGATCATGAAGTAGAGCTTGCAGCGGCGCCAGCCGGCGGCGAAGGCCGCGTCCACGGCCCCGAACAGATCCTCCTCGGTCACCTGCTTGTTGATGACGTCGCGCAAACGCTGCGTGCCGGCCTCGGGAGCGAACGTCAGCCCGCCCTTCTTGCGCCCGGCCACCAAGCCGGCCATGTCCACGCCGAAGCTATCCAGGCGCTGGCTAGGCACCGAAATGCGCACGCCCTTGTCGGCGTATTGCTCATTTAAGCGCGTGAGGATGTCGGCAATTTGCGAATGGTCGGTCGTGGAAAGCGAGGTCAGGCTAACCTCGTCGTAGCCGGTCTCGGCAAGGCCTTCCACCACCGAGGCAACCACATTGTCGGCCGAGCGTTCGCGAATGGGGCGGTACATCATGCCCGCCTGGCAGAAGCGGCAGCCGCGCGCGCACCCGCGCAGCACCTCGACGTTGAGGCGGTCCTGCACCACCTCGGTGAACGGAACGATGCACGGCTCCCAGCCGGGGCTTTGCGCAAACCCCTCGAACACGCGCTTGTTTATGCAGGTGGGCAGCCCCTCTTCAAGCGGCTCGATCCAGCTGCCCGCCTCCTGAGCCTCGTCCTCGTCGCGCCAGCGGTACAGCCCCGGCACGTAGCAGCCCTCCAGGTTCGCCAGCGCACGCAGGATGTCGTGGCGGGACGTGCCCTGCTCGCGCAAAGACGCGATGAGCTCAAGCGCCTCGGGCAGACTTTCCTCCCCTTCCCCGATGCTGAAGAAGTCGAAGAACGGCGCATAGGGCTCGGGATTGAACGCGCAGGGGCCGCCCGCCATGACGAACGGATCGTCCTCACCTCGCTCGTCCGCGTGCAGCGGGATGCCGGCCAAGTCGAGCGCCTCAAGCACGTTGGTGGCTGCCAGCTCATGCGGCAGCGTGATGCCGAGCGCGTCGAATTCGGCGACGGGGGCGCAGCTTTCGATGCTGAACAGCGGGATGTTCTCGCGGCGCATGACGTCGCCGAAGGCGGCCGCAGGCAAAAACGCGCGCTCGGCGACCATGCCCTCGCGCGCATTCACGACGTTGACCAAGATGCGCAGGGCCTGATTCGCCTGCCCCAGTTCGTACGTGTCCGGATACAGCATGCAGAAGCGGAACTTCGCCTCGGGCTTGTAGACGCACCCGAACTCGTGGTTCAGATAGCGGGCCGGCCGCTCGGCTTGGGCGAGCAGCGGTTCGAGCCGTGGCCAAAGATCAGTCACGATATTCCCCCTAAACAATGACTTAGTTGTTGTCTTCCCCGACGGAGGAAGCGGCATGGGCGGCGGCCGCGCGCACACGGTTTCGCAGCGACGAGAGCGCCTGCGCGCCCGAGCGCTGCGCCTGCCCGACGGCCACGCGGGCCGCTGCCGCAACGGCGCCATCGCGCGCGGTGGCGGCCGATTCCACGACCTTGGCGACGGTCGGGCAGCCCTCGTAGTACTCGATGGCGGCATGCCCCATCGCAAGCGTGGCTGAATACCCGACGGCCACCTTCACGCCGATGCCGACGACGGGCACGGCGCCGGCGACCCTGCGTGCGATGCCGCGGCTGACGAAGGCACCCGCGATGACGCCCGCAAGCTCCTTCAGGCGCCCGGTGTCGAGCGGCAGGCCGTATGCCGCGGCAATCTGCAGAAGCATCTTCGCCTGGTTGAGCGTCATGACGGGCAGATCGGCGCCCGGAATGAACACGAGCAGGCCCACGCCGGCGTTCTGCATGGCGGTGGCGCGCACCGTTTCAAGCGCCAAGGGACGGCGCACGAACGGGAATGCCCACGCGAAGGCGAGGCGCTTACCACGGCAGGCCTCGGCAATCCAGGCCCCCATGGCGCCGTCAAGGCTTTCCGCAGCCTCCTCGATAAGCTCGATGGGCTCGTAAATGCCCGTGTCCCCCGTCGTCGGTGCTTTCGGGCGGCCCCACGACGGCTCCAAGGCGGGTTTGCCGGAAGCGGAGCTCACATGCTCGTAGACGAGCTTCGTCAACGCGGGCGAGACGATGTCGCCGGCGGGAATGGGATTGCCCGAGGCACGCGCGATCTCGTCGACCAGCTGCGGCAAGGTGGTCGCCACCATCACCGGCACGCCCGCGCCCCGCAGCTTTGCGGCGGCGGCGCCGACGCGCTCGGACAGGCCCGCGACGATGCAGGCCATGTCGTCGCCCTCGTAAGGCACAACCGCGCGTCCGTCGAGGTAGGTAATCGAGACGCGAGCCGTTTCGGACGCACTTGCGAAAGCGCGACGCACATGCACCTGCACGTCGGCAGGGGCGCTGTCGTCGATATATAGGGAAACCGATAGCGGCTCTTGACGGGCCGCCTCGACATTGACGGCCTCTTCGAGCACCGCTTTCACATCTACGGGAAGCTGCATTGGTGTTTGGATCCTTCCTGCCTAAGCTCCTCAGCGCTTCTTGGTCAGCGACGCGTTATGGGACCACACCGACCCGATCATGCCGAGCATGACGAAATTGACCACCATGAACGACGAACCGTAGCTCATGAACGGCAACGGGATGCCGGTGATGGGCATAAGCCCGCAGTCCATGCCGATGTTCTCGAGAATTTGGAACAACCACATGCCCACGACGCACATGACGATGACCAAACCAAACAGGTCGCCCGACGTGCGCGCTATCCGCAAGCTTATCAAAATGAGCGCGCCGTACAGCGCCAGCAGCACGAGCGCCCCCAAAAAACCCAGCTCCTCGGCCAGCACGCAGAAGATGAAGTCGGTCGGCGCCTCGGGCAGCAGGCCGAGCGCGTGCTGCGTGCCCTGGAACAGGCCTTTGCCCAACAGACCGCCCGAGCCGATGGCCACCTTCGCCTGCTGCAGGTTGTAGCCCTCGTCGGTCGAAGCCGACCCCGACTGGTCCA
>CAVBAM010000186.1:0-3839 GCA_963593315.1 Candidatus Methanomethylophilaceae archaeon
CGCATCCGAACAACGAAGCTTACTTCGGCCAGGGCTTCCCGGACACCATCTTCGCTTCTCAGCCGGCGCTGGCTGACGACCTGGACGCGATCTGCGCGGACAAGCCGATTCTGCTCGTCGCGTCGTCCTGCCATGGCGCTTGGTGCAACCACAAGGCTTTTGAGGCGGCAGGCGTTGACAAAAACACGCCGGACATCACGCCCGGCAGCAACTATTTCGTGCGCGATGAAGAGGGCAACCCGACGGGTCGCTGCATCGAGAGCTGCTACATCCAGATTGCAAAGGGCGCCAACTATTTCTCGGCTGAAAGCATGATTGAAAACATCGCCGAGCTTGGCAAGGGCTTTGCTTCCATGGGCTACACCGCGTTTGCCGATTGCGGCGTTTTCGCGTTCGTCGTGGATGCGCTCACGCAGGAGTTCGCCGATTACATCAACAGTGACGACTTCTCTCAGCGACTGTTCGGCGGCTTCTACATCGCAACCAACATTCACGATGTTGAGGAAGCGCTCGATGGCGCAGCCGACCTGGCGGAAAACCTGCACAGCACGGACCGCCTGGCGCTCAAGTACTTCAAGATTTTGGGCGACGGCATTCTCGAGTCGCGTTCCGCTGCAATGGCTCTGCCGTACGACAACGGCGTGAAGGCTCTGCCCAACTTCAACTCCGAGGAAGCTGCGAAGATCGGCCTTATGGTGGCAGAAGCCGGGTACGACCTCTACATGCATGCGATCGGCGACGCAACGACGACCGTGGCGCTCGATATGGCGCAAGCGGTTCGCGAGGCGGGCTATGACGACACGCGCATTGCCCTGGCTCACTGCCAGTGCTTCCAGCCGGGTGAAGTCGAGCGTGCAGGAAAGCTGGGCGTGTTCATCAACTCGACGGGCTCTTGGCATTCGACCACGAACGAGGAGTACAAGAAGTACCTGGGCGCAAACATTCAGGGCTACCAGTATCCCGTTCGTAGCCTGATCGACGCAGGATGCAAATATGGTCAGGGTTCTGACTTCCCCGTTGCAGACGGCAAGCCGGACCCGTTCGTTTCGATCGAAGTCGGCATGCGTCGTGCGCCTGTCGGTTACGACGGTCCGGAGCCCGAAGCGATTTGCGAAGCCCCTACCCTCGAAGAGAGCATCGAGTCGTTCACCATCAACAATGCCTATGAGGTCAGGATGGAGGACAAGATCGGTTCGATCGAGGAAGGGAAGCTTGCTGACCTCATCGTCATCGACCAGAACCTGTTCGAGGTTCCGACGAGCGAGATTCATAACACGAAGGTCCTCGAAACCATCCGCGACGGCATTACGACGTATAAGGCCTAACGGCTGAAACAGCGGTAAACAAAAAAAGAACCCGCCTGCATAAGCAGGCGGGTTCTTTTTTTGTGCGCCGACTTGCAGCGCACCTTCTACTCGATCAAACAGGTAGCTAAAACCTACTTGAGGTATTGGTTGACGAGGGATTCCAGTTCGCTGGCGTTGTTTACGCCAAGCATGCTGTAGATGCTGTCAAGGCTGATGGTGTCGAGGCCCAGGGCTTTGTAAACCTGCGTCTCGAGGTCGTCCATCTTCCAGGTGTCGCCGGACTTGGAATAGGTCAAGGTGATGGTGGTTTCCTCGGTCCCTGCCGACTTAACCGCCTCCGTCAACTGCTTGCCGACAAACTTATTGATGTTCTCGTCCGTGGACAGGTCGTCGGCGCTCATGTTGGTCACGGCAGTCGGAAGGTTGGTGACCAGGGCCGTAAGCGCGCTGTAGATGGTCTTCGACGTGATGGTCACTTCGGCGGTGGCGGAGTTTGCCTTGCTGTCAACCTTGATCGTGCCGATGCTGTACGAAAAGCCGTCCAGCATCTCTTTCGCGAAATCGTCGCTATTGATACCGAGCGTGGAAAGCGCCGAATCGTTTGCCTTCAATTGCTCGCCGATCATCTGGCTGCCGCTGCTCTTAAAGGAATCGAGCTGAGTGGTGAGGTCCTTGGAGATTGCGTCCTGGTCGGAGCTTCCCGAGCTTGACCCGCAGCCTGCCAAAGACAGCATGCCGATAGCAAGAACCGAGCAGAGCAGGCATGCTAGCGTTTTCCTTTTCATACAGATCCCTTCTCAAAATTTGTCTAAAACAACGAATGAAGTATAATACAGGGCGCGTAGCAGGAGCTTGTCGATAAAAAATGTTGTGATGTCGTGGAGGCTTTGCTACAATATATGCGCTTTATTCAGAAGCCTTTTCGGCTTCGACAAAAGAGAGGGATTCCGTTTTTTGGAGGGGGCGGAGTCCCTTTTCTTTTGCCTTCCGGCGCGGGGCTTGCCCGCGCATTTCCCTGTTGCAGAACACGCATGCCGCCCGGCGCCGGCTTCGGTCGCGTTTGCGCGCGCATGCTATACTTGCCCTCGCGAAAGGACGGCATGTATGATCGAAATTCCCTCGCCGGCGATCTCCGTCGTCGGTCGTCATAATTCAGGCAAGACGACGCTCATCGAAAAACTCATCGCGGAACTGACCGATCGCGGGTTCGACGTGGGCAGCGTGAAGCATCACAGCCACGTCGGCTTCGAGATAGATATGCCCGGCAAGGATTCTTACCGTCATCGCCATGCGGGCGCAACCGAGACGGTCATCGCCTGTCCGGGGCAGATGGCCCGCATCAAGACCACGCCCGGGGAGCTTGAATGCGACGATATCGTCGCGAGCATGCCCGGCCACGACATCGTGGTGGTGGAGGGGTATCGCAAAAGCGGCCTGCCCACGATAGAGATCATGCGTTCCGGCAACGCCGCCGACGCGCGTACGGCGGCCGTGTTCGCCGAGGGCGCGAGCAAGGGCTGGCCGCTCGGCACCGACTTCACGCAGTTCGGTCGCGCGGACATCCCACCAGCCGAGGGGCGCACCGCTCCGAAGCGGCCTGCGCCCGCCGCGGGCGCCCACTTCGCCACGCAGCATCCCGACCATACCGACATCTCCAACAAGCTGCCGACGGAAACCACCGTGGCCGTCGTCACGGACATTCCCGAGGCGCGTGAAGGAGCTGCCGCGTACGGGATTCCGGCGTTCGGCATCAACGATGTGGCGGGTGTGGCGAACTTCATCGAGACGCAGTACGTGCGCCCGCGCGTTTCCGTGGTTATTCAGGCCGGCGGCGAGAGCAAGCGCATGGGCCGCAGCAAGGCGACGGTGCCGTTCCGGGGCCGTCCGCTTATCTGCCGTCTCGTGGAGCGGCTCGCGCCCGTTGCCGATGAGCTGATCATCACCACCAACGAGCCGGAGAACCTGGCGTTCCTGCATCGCGAGTTTCCCGAGCTGCGCATCCAGCTGGTCTGCGACGCGTTCAACGAGCGCGGCGCGCTTCCCGGCCTGTACACGGCGCTGCAGGCGGCGCGCAACCCCTATGTTGCGGCGGTGGCCTGCGACATGGTGTTCGCCAGCCCCTCTTTGGTGGTCGCCGAGGCCTTGGAAATGACGAAATCGGGCGCCGACGTGGTGGTTCCCGTCAACAAGCACGGGTTCGAGCCGTTCCATGCGGTCTATCGGCGCATGGGATGCCTGCCGGCGGTGCGCCAGGCGCTTGAACGGGGCGAAAAACGTGCGCAGGTGTTCTTCGAGAGCGTCAACGTGCGCGAATTCCCGCAGGAAAAGGTGCTCGAGGCCGAGCCGATGGGCGGCTGCTTCATCAATGCGAACACGCCCGAGGAGCTTGCGGCGCTTGAGCAGGTGGTTGCCGCGCAGGAGGAGAAGTAGGTCGCACGGCCGGGTGCGTTGAGGGTACGTTCGGGGGGGAAGCATGCCGAATATCGCGGATATCATCGAGGTTGCCGAGGAGCTTGAGGGCAAGGCCGTTAT
>CAVBAM010000187.1:0-3823 GCA_963593315.1 Candidatus Methanomethylophilaceae archaeon
CCGCCAAGTCCATGTCGTAGCGGCCGAGAGCCAGCGACAGCAGAAGCGCCGCCGTGAGGATGGCGACGAGCACGGCAAGCGCCGCGGCCTTGCGGGCTCGCGCCGCGCCCGCACCCGCGAAGGAGCCGCCCGCCTGCGCGGCAGCCGAGCGAGGCTTTTTGCGGTGAAGCCCGCCCATCACGCGCCCATCCCCTGCGAGGAATCGTACGTGCCGCCGGCCACGCCGACGCCCTCGACCACCACCGGCTCGATCACCTGTCCTGGCGCCACCTGCTGCGCCGTCAGCGTGACGCGCGCGCCCGACGCCGAGGCGACAAGGCCGCAGGAAGCGTCCGCGTTGACGATCTTCGCCAGGTCGGCGGCGGCATCTTCGGCGCTTGCCTGGGCAAACGTATGGTTATGCTTGAGCAGCACGGTGGCGCCGCCATCGGGCGAGAACCAGGTGATGACGCGCGCCTTCGCCGGCGAGGCGACCGCGAACGTCGTCTGAGCGGGCTGGTCTTCGGTGGCGGGGCGCACGTCCTCGACGGCTATGGAAAGCCCGCTGGGAAGGGTCCCGCTTATCGCCTCGCCAAGCACGGCCGCCGACCCCGACTGGCCCGTCACGTGCGGTAGGGCGCCATCGGAGCGTTTGGACGCCAGCGAGAACTGCGCCTGGTACAGCGCGAAATACTGCCCCGCGCCCGTCCCCTGCGCCGCCGAAGCCGCCGGGCGCAGCGTGAAGGTGATGCCGCTGGCGGCGGGCAGCACGTCGAGGGTCACCGTCGCCGTATCGATCTCCTTGCCGTTGATAAGCAGCGTGAAGTCCTCCGCCGCATCGCCCGAGACGCTGATGGCCTGGTCGAAAGTCACCGCGATCGAAACCGCTTGCGAGGCCTCGGTCATGGCGCTAGTGGCCGAAAGCTGCACGTCAGACACGCGCGGCGACGCATCGTCGACCGTGGCCGCCGGCGCGCAGGAGCACAGCACGGCCGCGGCGGCCACCCCCAGGCACGCAACCGCGGCCGCCGCGAACGCGCGCAATCGTCTTCCCATGCGAATCCCCCTCATTTCCTCACCTTGCGAACGATCGTGCGGATGCCGAAAACCGCCGCGACGATCACCGCGACGGTCGCGGCAAGCACCCCCGCGACCGTCGCGTCACCCGCCTGCAGCCCATCGACGCGCACGACGAACGACGCATCCTTGCCGGCGTGGTAGCGCAGAGACGGCGACGCCGTCACGGTCGCCTCCCCCGCACCGGCCGGCACAAGCCATGTCCTCCCAAGCGCCTCGACAACGCGCACGACGCCCTCGTCCGAAGACGTATAGGACACCTGCGGCGACACCTCTTCCAGGCCGTTGCACGAGCAGCCGCCCCAATGATCGGCCGACCCGCACAAGCACGGCGATATGCCGCACATCCAGTCCATGCCGCAATCGCGACCGACTTCGATGGAAACAGGGCTGCAAACGGCGGTAAGGGCAAGCGGCGCGAAGCGGGGTAACTGCACGGCTTCGACTTCCCCGCCAGCTGAGGCTCCCCCGTCGGAAGAGGCGTTCGCAAAGTCCGTTTCGCCTGCCGCGCCCGCGCCTGCCGCGCCCGCCGCGCCTGCGCCCGCCGCGCCGGCCGCGTCCGAACCGCCAAGCGGTTCCACAGCCGTCGCCCGCAAGTCTTGCGCCGTGCCGAAAGCCAACACACGTGCCGAAACACTCTCCACGCAAACCGTCGGATCCTCTTCAACAGCCCACGCCGCAGACGGCGCCTGAAGGCAGCCAAGCGCAAGCAGGCAGGCAAGCGCGCAAAGCACGGCGGCGGCAACCGCAAAATCCCGCGCCACCAATACTGGTGACCGATTTTCACCGGCTTTCCTACGAGAATATGCCATCGATATCCTCCACCGCGCCGTCGCCTTCCGACAGGAAAATCTCCTCAAGGGACGCGCCCGGATACTGCTCGTGAACGCTGGCAACCGACCCGTCGAACACCAGGTGGCAGCCCTTGATCATGCTCAAGTGGTCTGCGGCGTCCTCCAGCTCGCGCAGGTTGTGCGAGCTCAGCACCACCGAAGCTCCCCGCTCGCGGGCATACGTGCGCAGCAGGCGTTTCAGCAAATTGCGCTTGCCCAGGTCAAGCCCGTCGAAGCTCTCGTCGAGCAGCATGGTGCGCACACCAGTCGCGAAGCCCAGCAAAATGCCCAGCTGGCGCTGCATGCCCTTCGAGAATCCCGCCACCTTCGCGGCCGGGTCGAGCCCAAACAGCGCAAGCATGCGCTCGTAGACGTCGTCGGACCAGTTGGGGTAATAGCCGCGATAAAACGAGCGCATGGTTTCGGGCGTGGCTTGCGGCAGGAAGAACGGCTCGTCGGCCACGATGAACAGCGAATCGTGGCTCACGCGGTCGTCATGCATGGCAACCCCGTCAATAAGCACGCTACCGGCGTCGGGCTTGTACACGCCCGCGATGATCTTCAGCAGCGTGGTCTTGCCCGCGCCGTTGTAACCGACCAAGCCCAGGACCTGGCCGTTCTCAACCGAAAGCGTTATGTCCTCCAAGGCCGTGTACGACCCGAAGCGCTTCGTGACGTTCGAAACCTCGATCATGCGGCCCCCTTTACAGATACGACGGCGCCAACGCCGACGGCAGATAGAAATACACGTACGCATCGATGCCGCGCAGCTTCGCCTGAACCAGATAGCCCCCGGTCATATAGCAACCGGTACGCAGGTTCGGCAGCACCTCGGCTATCTTCGCCTGATCCTCGACCACCTTGAGCGCGCCGTAATCCTGCGTGATCCAGAACTGCCCGGCGGTTTCGCTGCGGTAGGCCATGAAATAGCGACCGACCGGCTGCGTCACCTTGTTGATGGAAGCGTACGGGTCGTCGAGCTGGAACGTGAGCTGCTCGATGATGCGCGAATCAATCGACGCGCCGCCAAGCTGATCGATGACACCATGCGCCTCAAGCCAGGCCATGGTGTGCTCCCAATCGTCGGTGATGTAGGACACGGCATTGCTGAAGGAATAGCCGAACGAGGAGACGTCGAGCTCGGGCGAGAGCGTGAACATCAAGCAGACGCGCGTCTGGGACGTGGGGTTGTAGCGCTCGTTGGCGGAAAGGGATTCCAAATCGTGCGCCAGGGCGGAAAGAAGCTCGGCGCGGTCCTCGTCGGTGCAGGTGACCTGCTTGATCTTGTTCAGCGCCCCGTCGGCGGCGTAGATCGACCCCCGGCGATACGCGCTCCAAGACGGCGACTTCGACAGCTGGGCGGCCGCATCCTCGTCAAGACCCGCGACATCGCCCGTGATGACGGCGCTCTCCAAGCTGTGCGCATCGGAGTCGTTGTCGAGGGAGAGCATGGATGAAAGCTCGCCGATGGTGGCCTGGTTGTAGTAGCGCACCACTTCGCCGCCATCTTCAAGATGGTAGCGAATCACCACGTCATAGGGCACGACGCTTTGCTCGAAATCGGTATAGTCCGTCTTGCGCTCGGCGCGGGCGGTTTCGATGAACTGCCCCTGCAGCGAGCGCACAATGTCGATCGAGGACTTCTGCGAATACGTACGCGACGAAGTGCAGTAATAAGAGGCGCCGCCAGACGTGCCGGAAAAGCCCTTCGTCAGATAGCTTGGCGAGCCGTTGTAGGAAACCTCGACGGAGGCGACCTGGTCGGTTTCGGGAATATAGCTGGCGAAGCCGAATGCGCCGCCGGCGATGACAGCCACGACGACGCCCATGGCGCACGCCTCCCCGCCAATGCAGCACAGCGTGGCGGCGCGCGGCGTGCGACCACGAAGCGGGCCGAGCAAAAGCACGAGGGAGACAAGCACGAACAGGGAAAA
>CAVBAM010000188.1:0-3810 GCA_963593315.1 Candidatus Methanomethylophilaceae archaeon
GATCTGAAGTGCGAGCTGTTCTTCCTGGCCGACGGCAGCTATTTCGTCAAGCCGGTCATCGGGAAGAGCGCTACGGACTCGCGCGTTGGCACCGCCATCGCCGAAGCGCAGAAAATCGACGGCAAGGCCAACGAGTTCAAGACCGTTACCTTCACCGACAACTTCCTGCTGACCACGCGCAGCGGGGTGGTGCTCGAGCCCGGCGACGTCGCGTCTTTAGAGGTTCGCGACGGCAGCGGGAACGTCGCCTTCACCGCGGCGACCGGCTTTGGCGTCTTCCGCGCCCCGTGCGACGAGGGCTTCAAGCAGGCCAACGACACCATGTCGCCCGTCAATAGCGGCTTTTCCTCCGATTCCCAGACCGGTAGCCTTGCCGCTTTGGCGGGCGAAGACGGCGAGGCCACCCTTCAGAACGAGGAGGGCACGGGCCTGCGTCACGTTGCCGACCAGAAGATCACGCTGCCCAACGACAACCGCATGCTCAAGTGCCTTCGGGGCCTGCAGTTCAGCTGCTGGACGCCGGGCTTCCCCATCGTGTTCCGTTACGACCCCACCGGCCACGTCATTTTCGGTCTTGACCTGGAGCTGCTCAACTACACGAATGCCCCGGACGTGTACGACGGCAACACCGAATGGCGGTCCCAGCCGCGTGGCAGCGTTGCCAATCAGATTTCGCGCAAGATTCAGTTCTACAAGAACAAGTTCAACGACACCGTCAAAATGGTGAGCAACGCTATCGACGGGAAGAAGATCACCCCGCAGGCCACCAAGGAAATCACGTTGACCATCACGTTCCAGCTGATTGCGGAGCTGGACTACAACGCGCAGGAAAAGAAGTGGAAAGGCGATCTCGGCGTCGTGCTCGGGGGCAAGGTCGGCGGCAGCTACACGCAGCCGTTCACGATCATCTGCATTCCCCTGTACGTGTGCATCGAGGCTTCGCTCGAGGTCGGTGCGAGCCTGTCTTACAACATTTCGGCTGACTGCTCGGATCTGCAGGATCCCTCCAAGCCGATCGACAATCTCTCCCGCATCCTGTATCGCCTGAAGTTCAACCCCGTTGGTACCGCGTCCCTCGCCTTCAACATCGCGCTTGCGGCAACGCTCGGCGTCGGCATCCATAAGGTGCTTTCCGCCGGCGTGCGCGGTAGCGGCGGCCTGTCGTTCACCTTCGAATGGCGGCAGAACGCCGACACCGATTACAAGGGCAAGCCCGATCCGCGTTTCATCTTCGGCGCCCAGGTCGAGCTTTCCGTCTTCGTGGAGGTGCTGTTCTTCAAGAAGTCGCTCAAGCTTGCGGGCGGCAGCTGGCCGAAGATTTACGACACCGACGAGGGTGGCTCGGGCACCGCGTCGCTTTCCGGCGTCGATGACGACATCGCCGCGATTGAGGCGCGGTATTCCTGCATGAATGAGGGCGGGGAATACTATATTTCCGGTGGTTCCGATGCGTCCCTTGCCGCCGATGGCGTGCAGGACGATGCCGATGCGGGCGAGTTCGTCATCGTTTCGGAATCCGAGCTTGCCGCGCGCGCCGAGGTCATCGTCTCGACGGGCAAGGCGGCTGCGGTGGCTGCCGAAGACGGCGCTTCGCTTGCGGCCGTGGCCGGCGCCACGGCGGTTGCCGGCGATGTGGCGAGCGCGAGTGCGGGCGCGGGCGCGCCTGCCACAGCCGCGGCGGAGCCTCTGCGTGCCGCCGCGTTCGCCGCTGACGAATGGACCGTTGCGGCCGACAACATCGTCACGGCAGACATGGTCGCGCCTGCCGCGCCTTCCGCAGCCGTTGTCGCAGCCGACGGCGACAGCAGTCTTGCGGCCGCAACCTCGGCTTCCGTGGACGGCTACACCTACACGTGGACCGAGGGCCACGACGCGAAATACAACGACCGCGCCTCCGGCGACGACGTCATCTACAAGCTGGGCGAGCACGGCGGCGTTCTCCCGCGTCATATGGACCTGATCGCCAAGGACGTCTTCAGCGCATCGAGAAGCAAATTGATCGAGGTCAACGGCACGCGCTACCTGTTCCGCATCGCGCCGGTCACCTACGACGGCAAGACGCTCGGCCGCGTCGTGTACCAGAGCATCACTGACACGGCGGCGTCGAAGCCCTTCCCGGTCGCCTTCGACGCGAGCACTATCGGCCTGGGTCGCGAATCGCTGTACGACTACGACTTCGACGTGCGCATTTCGAAGAAGGACAAGGCCGACCCGCGCATTCTGCTGATGGTCATCTCCGGCGAGCGTCCGGCCGGCGACAAGACCACCATCTTCGACGCCGCCGAGGCGACGGTCGCCACCGCGGTTCAGCTCGGCCTGCGCGATTCCGCCGACGCCGCGACGCAGGGCGCTTTCGTCGCGAAAAACAATATCTCGTGGAAATCGCCCACCTACGAGGAAACCAAGCAGTACTACGCGTTCCGCAAGCCGTATCTCGTCGCCCGCGATGACGTTTCGAAGTCCGCCTACGACCGCATCGAGTCCGACGGTTTCGATCACGAGTTCGGCTTCTTCCTGGTCGACCACGCGGACACGAAGGAAGAGCTGCTCAACGTCGACACGGTCAAGACGGGTATGAGCATCGCGCACTTCGTGTTCGGCGAAAAGAGCACGGCGCAGCTGCTGTCGGTGAATATGCCCACGGGCACCTATTCGATCGTTCCCGATTGCGCGCTCGCCGCGCCGAGCGATCAGGACGCCATTTTCGCCACGTTCGGCTTCACCGTCAAAGACGGCTCCGGTGTTCGCTCGGTCAAGCTCGTGCATGGCAAGGGCGAGGAAGGCTACAACAAGCTGTCTTCCGCCGCGGTCGTTCCCGTCATCGACGTCAACCCGTACGTGAAGCGCCTCAGCCCTTGGGAGAGCGCGCACAGCTTGATTGCGTCCGTCTCCACCGACGTCGACGTTATGGTCGAGGGCTCGCTTGCCTACCTGGCGCTGGCGACGCTGCCTTCGATCGCCGATATCGAGAATCATGTCGGCGCCGTCTCAGGTTTCGCCACGTTCGACATTTCGTGCGTCAGCCCCGAGCAGGTGCCGCTGGGCGATCTGCATATCAGGGAGGGCCACAAGTACTGCTACTACGAGGTGAACCATTCGGGCCTGAAGGGTTACGACTACAAGGATGGGCAGGCCACGCCGCACGTGGAGGATCCCATTCGCCAGATCAAGGCGCTGACTTTGGTGGACGGCGTGTTCACCCAGTCGTTCGTCTTTGCCGAATGCGACACGGAGGTCGATTCGTTCCTGGCGGTGGAGGACGCCAACGACAAGCCGTCCACGAGCTCGTTCGTGGTGCGCCATGTGACCGAGGCGGACACCTCGAAGGCCGACTTGTATTCGTTCGACGTGCCGTTCTTGCGCTCCGTTGCCACCACCGCGGTCAGCCCGGTTGCGGCCGCGGTTACGGCTGGGCAGAAAAATTCGTTCACCATTGCGGTGAAGAACACCGGCAACACGGTGCTCACGCAGGCGAAACTGCAGTTCACCGACGCGGAGACGGGCAAGTCGATCGGCGATGCCGTCCTGAATTTCAAGGAAGCGAAGAACGCCCAGAACAGCGGCCTGTACGATGGCATTTACCACGACGAGACCCTGTCGGACGCGACCAAGCAGAATATCCTGGTGGCCGAAAACGGCGACGCGGCGCTGGTGCCGGGGCAGGAGCGCCTGTTCGTGATCGATATCGACATTCCGGCAGATTGGAGCGGGAAGAAGAAGCTCACCGTTACTGCGCCTTCGGGTGAGCTGAGCTATGTCGACCCGAATACGGGCAAGGTGACCATCGACGGCTCTGGCGTGGCGGTGTAC
>CAVBAM010000189.1:0-3806 GCA_963593315.1 Candidatus Methanomethylophilaceae archaeon
TTCGTACAGCTCGTAAGGCAGCGGGTACATGTAGGCCTTCGGCGGCAGCGTCTGGAAGAACGAGGTGTCGAACACGGCCACCATCGGAATGCCGGGCATGTGCTTCTGGCAAGCATGAATGCCCATGAGCGCCGCGCCGTTATGCAGCGGGGCCAGCTCGGCCAGCTCGTCGATCTTCGCAATGACGTCGTCGTCGATCAGCACGGAGCGATCGAAATATTTGCCGCCCTGCACGATGCGGTGCCCCACCGCGTCAATTTCCGCCAGCGACGAAATGGCCTTGTCGGGCCCGGAAACGAGCGATTCGAGCACAAGCGCCATCGCGTCGTCGTGGTCGGCCATTTTCGCGTCGATGACCACTTCGTTGTCGTCGAGGCCGTGCTTGTGGAACGCCTCGGCGCTGCCGACGCGCTCGCAAATGCCCTTCGCCATGAGGTGATGCGTCTCAACGTTGATGAGCTGGTACTTCAGCGACGAAGAACCCGCGTTGATGACCAGTACGTTCAACAGCCGCCTCCTTCGGGAATTAAACGTTTATCGCTGGACTATTCTACCCGGCCGCGCGCGCGGCGGCGCCCAGCATTGGCCGGGTATCGGCAAGCGGCCGGTTTACGAAAGCGTGCTGTCGCGCTGCTCGTCGTCAACCTCGCCAGTGAGCTGCCCCATCAGCACGTCGCGCGTCTGCACCGCGTCGTCGATCTTCGCACGCAGCCCGCGGATGAGCTCCACTCCGCGCATGTATTGCGAAAGCGAATCCTCCAGCTCGAGCGTGTTGCTCTCCATCATCGCCACGATGCCCTCGAGCTCGGCCGCCCCTTGGCGAAACGTCAGCTCCTCGACGGGGGTCGGCGTAGCGGTTTGCGTATCATTCATCTGGCATTTTCCTTCCAGTCAATAACTTCGGTAGCAACGGGGCGCGCGGCGTTGACCGTGCAGTCGATCACGCCGTCGGACACCGTCACCGCAAGGGCGCTTCCAGGCTCAACGGCGGAAATCTCCTTCACCACATGCCCCTCCCCGTCGCGGGCGACCGCGTAACCGCGCGCCACCACCGCAAGCGGCGAGAGCGCGTCGAGCGTTTTCGCCAGCACGGAAAGCTGGTTGGAGAAGGGGTCGGTCATGCGCGACGCCGTCGTGCGCAAGCGCTGCTCGGCGCCGGTCAGGCGCGCTGCCTCGGCCTCGCCCGCCGTGCCCAGCGCGCGCCCGAAACGCTCCGCCAAGCTATCGAGCGCAACGCGCTTGCGCTCGATAGCGGCCGGAAAAGCCCGCTCCAGGCGATCGGCCGCCACGTCAATCTGCTGCGCAGGGCCGGCAAGGATGGCGCTCGGGTCGGTGAGCACGGGACGCGACGCGAGGTTGTCCACCCGCACGCGCGACCGTTCGATCTGCCGGTCGAGCGACGCGGTAAGCGCATCCAAGCTCGAGCTAAGGCGCGCATCGAGGCTTTCGCGCGAAGGGCTCACTTTTTCCGCAGCGGCCGTAGGCGTGGAAGCGCGCACATCGGCCACCATGTCGGCGATGGACGTGTCCGGCTCGTGCCCGATGCCGGTCACCACCGGGACGGGGCACTTGGCGATCATACGCGCCAAAAACTCGTCGTTGAACGGCATCAGGTCCTCGTACGACCCGCCGCCGCGCACCACGAGCACCACTTCGGCACCCGCATGCACCACGCAGCGCATGCCCTCGACGATGCCCGCCGGGGCGTTTGGCCCCTCGACGGCCACGCCCGCGAACAGCACGCGCGCCACCGGGAAGCGCCGGCGCAGCGTACGCAGGACGTCGTGCACGGCGTCGCCGCGCGGCGAGGTAACCAGCCCGATACGCTCAGGAAAGGTCGGCAGCGGCTTTTTGCGGGCGGGGTCCATAAGGCCCTCGGCCTGCAACTTGCGCGCGAGGTTGGCCACCTGCAGACGCAGGTTGCCCTCGCCGGCCACCGACACCGAGAACACGTCGAAGTTCATGCGGCCCTTCGCCGCGTAGAGCGTGAAGCGCCCGGTCAGCTCCACCAGCTGCCCCACCGACATGGCAACGCCGCTCGCGCGGTAGCGGTTGTTCCACATCATGCAGGGCAACGCGGCCGAGGCGTCCTTGATGGTGAAGTAGACGGCCTTGTAACCGGGCTTGTTCGAAAGCTCGGAAATTTCGCCGACGATGCGCACCGTCACGCCCTCGAGCGCGCCTTTCGCCAGCTGCATGGCCGCGGAAACCGAAAGCGCGCCCTCGCGGGAGGGCGCGGATTGCGTTTGTCCTCGATAGCTGTTCACGAGAAGGCTCGCCTACTCCTGACGCTGACCGAGCAGCCACAGAAGCTCGAGGATGGAAACGAGTGCGGCGGCCACGTAGGTGAAGGCGCAGGCGCGCAGCACGCTGTGGGCGCCGCGCTCTTCGGAAGCCACCAGGCCTTGGGTGGACAGGTATCCCAGACCGCGGCGGGACGCGTCGAATTCCACGGGAAGCGTGACCAGCTGGAACAGCACGACCACCACGTACATGATGATGGCAAGCGTCGTCAGACCCGCCACGTTAAGGAAGATACCGATCATCAGCAAAAACACCCAAGCGTTCGAGGCGAGGTTCACCGCCGGCACCAGCGCGCTGCGCACCTTCATGGGGGCGTAGCCCTGCGCGTACTGGCAGGCATGACCAACCTCGTGGCAGGCGGTGGCGATGGCCGTCACCGACGTGCCGCCGAACGCGTCGGGGTCGAGCGTGATGGAGTTGTTGCGCGGGTCGAAGTGATTCTGGCCGGCCGAACCCTGGAAAATCTGCACGCCGGTGACACCGTTGGCCGCAAGCATGCGCTGCGCCATCTGCGCGCCGGTGACGCCGATGGACGCGCGCACCTTCGTGTACTTCTTGATCTGCGAGTTCACGTAGCCCGTCGCACCAAGGCCGATGACCAGGGACAAAACAACAAAGGTAAGATAACTCATTGCTTCACACAGCTCCTCTTCGCGTGCGTTAAGCGGCGCCGGCCCGGCGCCTAAGGGGCGGAACGCTTGCCGAACCGCCGCAATCTCATGAATCGGAAGTATACCGAAGCCGCGCGCGGGCGGGGTGCGCTCACAAGGGTTCCGGATAAACGTTCGCAATCCGTTACCGAGAGGCGGCGCGCTCTGGGCGCGGGGCGCCCCTTAAGACAACGTACGCGGTGCAGGGATAGCCCCGCGAAACGCGCGACGACGCGCAAGGGCAAGGCGCCGACCGTTCCCCTACTCTTCCCCGTCTGCGCGGTTGACCGTAAGCTCCAGCCCGTCGAGAGACAGCGTCAGCTTCCCATCCAGCAATTCCAGCAGCTCCTCGCCCACCAGCGCCCGGCGCCATCCGCGCAAAAGATCGATGCCGCTGCGATACCCGCGCGCCACCTTCACCAGGTCGTCGTGGCTGGCAAGCGTGGGGAACGCCACGCCGTTTTCCCGCGCGCGCAGGCGCACGAGCGCGCTCATCAGATCGAGCGGCACGTCGACGTTGGGTTCGTTCTTGCCGCTGCGGTCGGTTTCGGGCCAGGTGGAGGGGCTTGAATCGAGCGCCGACTTCATCAGGCCCGCCACCGTGCGGGCGTCGCGCGTGCACAGCTTCTCACGCATGCCGCGCACCATGAACAAATCGTCGATGGTGCGCGCCTCGCGCTTGCATGCCTCCACGATCTGCTCGTCGGTTATCACCCATTTGCGCGGCACGTCACGACGCTGCGCCGTAAGCTCGCGCCACGCGGCAACCTCGCGCGCGGCCGCCAGCTGCCGGCGCGAAAGCTGCCCGACGCGCTTCAGACGCCGGTAACGTTCACGCTCGTCGGATTCGAA
>CAVBAM010000190.1:0-3754 GCA_963593315.1 Candidatus Methanomethylophilaceae archaeon
TGTCAAAACGGGCGACACCGTTGCCCCGTTCGCGGCAGGTGCAGGCATCGCGGCCATAGCGACAGCGCTGGCAGCCTTCCTCGCATCCCGCAAGCGCCGCGGCGCACGTCAGTAGGCGCACAGGCAAGGGCGACTTCGGTCTCGCCGGTGGCCGGGGTCGCCCTACTCGAACGAGGCGAGGGTTCGGAAGAAGCAGCTGGTCTCGCCGGTGTGGCAGGCGGGGCCGGCCGGATGCACGAGGGCGAGCAACGTGTCGGCGTCGCAATCGTAGCGCAGCTCGGTGATTTTCTGCGTGTTTCCGCTGGTGGCGCCTTTGTGCCACAACTCCTGGCGGCTGCGGCTCCAGAACACCGTCTCACCGCGCTCGAGCGTCATCGCCAGGCTTTCGGCGTTCATCCAAGCCATCATGAGCACCTCGCGCGTTTCCACATCCTGCACAATGCAGGGAATGAGGCCGGCATCGTTGTAGGTGAGCTCGGGAAGTTCCGCGTTCATGGGATTCCTTTCGTCTTGCGTTCGCTTGTTTGGAAATGAAAGTCAGAGAGCGCCTTCGGCGCCCTATTGATGCGCGAGCTGTCGCTCGCGCCTACTAAAAATACCGCTAAGCCTATTAAAATAGCGCCTATGATCTTTGCTGAGAGTCAACCATTACCTGGGGTTTTGATCTGCATCCGCTGAATACCCAGCAGCAAGGATACGTAGGGTTGAGCGAAAGCTCAACCCTAAATAGAGAGGGCCTTTAGGCCCGACACAAATTTCCATACGGCGCGCGGGCCGGTGACCTCAATTTCGTATGGTCGGCCGCAAGCTCGACCAGCTGCAGGGGATGGCGGAATCCAACGCCCTTGCCGGCCGGCGAGGAATAACCCCCAAGCACAGCCCTTAGGCGCGGCTGGCGCCCTGAGCGCATCCCTGCGACCTTGACCTATAGGCGCACGGGGATGCCTTGGGATTGCATGTACTCCTTCACTTGGCGCACCGTCAGTTCACCGAAGTGGAAGACGCTGGCCGCAAGCACCGCGTCGGCCTCGCCCTCGATGATGCCCTCGGCGAAGTGCTCCAGCTTGCCCACGCCACCCGAGGCGATGACCGGGATATCCACCGCACGCGCAACCGCGCGGGTGAGCGCGCAGTCGAAGCCGTCCTTGCTGCCATCGCGATCCATGCTGGTCAACAGGATTTCGCCCGCACCACGCCGCGCAGCCTCGGCGGCCCATTCGACCGCGTCGATGCCCGTGGCCGTGCGCCCGCCATGCACGTAGACCTCCCACTTGTTGGGATTACCCGCGACCTGCTTCGCATCGATGGCGCACAAAATGGCCTGCGTGCCGAACGCGGCGGCCGCCTGCGTGATGAGCTCGGGGTTCGCCACGGCGGCGCTGTTCACCGACACCTTGTCGGCGCCGGCGGCGATCATGCGGCGGATGTCGGCGACGCTGCGGAAGCCGCCGCCCACGCAGTACGGCAGATGCAGATTGGCGCTCGCGCGGCTGGCCAGGTCTACCGTGGTTTCGCGCTTGTCGCTCGTGGCGGTTATGTCGAGGAAGATCACCTCGTCGGCGCGCTGCTCGTCGTAGCGCTGCGCCAGCTCGATGGGATCACCCGCATCGCGCAGGTTCACGAAGTTGACGCCCTTGACCACGCGCCCGTCCTTGACGTCCATGCAGGGGATGACTCGTTTAGCAAGCATTCGAAGCCTCCTTGCAGGCCGCGACGCCCTCGGCGACGTCGAGCGTGCCCTCGTACACCGCGCGTCCGGTGATGACGCCCTCGATGGCATGCGCCACCTGGGCCAGGTT
Source organism: Candidatus Methanomethylophilaceae archaeon (assembly GCA_963593315.1). Lineage (GTDB taxonomy): Bacteria > Actinomycetota > Coriobacteriia > Coriobacteriales > Eggerthellaceae > Senegalimassilia. The sequence goes on from CAVBAM010000190.1 coordinate 1,800, forward strand.
CTTGATGTCGGCCACGCTGGCCACGCCGCCCGAGGCGATGACGGGATGCCCGAACGCCTCGGCCATGGCTACGTAAGCCGCCGGGTCGACGCCGGTCTGCATGCCATCACGGGCGATGTCGGTGTACACCACGTGCTTGAAGCCAGCCTGCCCCATCGCGCGCGCCAGGTCGGTGGCGGCCACGCCCGAGCCCTCGATCCAGCCCGAAACGGCCACTTCCCCGCCCTTGGCGTCGATGCCGGCGGTCAAACGATCGCCGCCCACCGCGGCAACGGCGGCGCGGGCCAGGTCGGGGTCGTTCACGAGCGCGGTTCCCAGCACCATGCGGGCCGCGCCAACCTCGGCCAGGCGTTTGAGCGTCTCCAGGCTGCGGATGCCACCGCCGATTTCAACCGACAGCGAAGTTTCGCGCACGATGCGCTCGACGATGGCGATGTTGGCGGGCTCACCCGTGCGCGCGCCATCCAAGTCGACCACGTGCACCCAGGAAGCGCCGGCCTCCTCGAAGACGCGCGCCTGGGCAACGGGGTCGTCATTGTAAACAGTGACCTGGGCATAGTCGCCTTTCGCCAGGCGAACGGCCTTACCGCCCAAGATATCGATTGCCGGAAGCAGATACATGCGCCCCTCCTAGTTTCCCGCGGACGGGCTTGCCGCCGCCGCGTATTCGACGAAATTGCGCAGCACCTGCGCCCCGGCATCCGAGCTTTTCTCGGGATGAAACTGCAGGCCGAACACGTTGCCGCGCTGCACGGCGCACGGGAACGTGACGCTATGCGTAGTCGTGGCCACGGCGGCGTCGGTCGCCGGCGCGATATAGCTGTGCGTGAAGTAGAAGTAGGTTCCGGAAGGAATGCCGTCGAACAGCGGGCACGGCTTGGCGGGCGCAATCCCGGCTGGCGCGGGAACGTCGCCGCCTGCACTCGTCTCAGTCGCGAACTCAACCGTGTTCCAGCCGACGTGCGGCACCTTGAAGGCGTTGCCGGCGGCATCGGCAGCCGGCATGCGATCGACGCAGCCGTCGAGGATGCCCAAACCGCGCGGGTTTCCGGAAGCCGGAGCGCCCTCGGTCCCTTCCGCGAACAGCAAGTGCAGCCCCAGGCAGATGCCCAAAAACGGCACGCCCTCGGCGATGCGGGAACGAATCGCGTCCATCTGGCCCAGCTCGTTCATGGTGACGACGGCGTCCGCGAAGGCCCCGACGCCGGGCAGCACGATGGCGTCCGCGGCCGCGATCTCGGCGGCATCGTCGGTTATGCGGGCATCGCCCCCGACGGCGCGCAGGCCGCGCTCGACGGAGAGCAGGTTGCCCTTCTTATAGTCAACGACAGCGATCATAAGAGCCTTTCCAATAATCGATACTCGAGAAACCGGGCCGCGTGGCGAGCGCGCCGACGCAGGAGAACCGCCCCGCCGCAGCGCCGCGCAAGCCTTCGTCCAAAGCCCCTCTACAGCAGGCCCTTCGTCGAAGGCAGCGCGTCACCCGCACGCGGATCGGGCTCGCAGGCCTGGCGCATCGCGCGCGCAACGGCCTTGAACATGCCCTCGATCACGTGATGCGTGTTCTCGCCCGCAAGCTGGCGGATATGCAGCGTCACGCCCGCATTGGCGGCGAAGGCGATGAAGAATTCCTTGGCCAGCGTCGCGTCGAAGGCACCCACCATCACCGGCGGCACCTGCGCGTCCCAGAACAGCGCGCCGCGCCCGGAAATGTCCACGGCCGCCTGGATGAGCGCCTCGTCCATGGGCAGCGCGATGTCGCCGAAACGCCTGATACCGCGCTTGTCGCCCAGGGCCTGCGCGAACGCCTGGCCCATGACGATGCCCACGTCCTCGACGGTATGATGCCCGTCCACCTCGAGGTCGCCCTTGGCGGCAACCGACAGGTCGAACAGGCCATGGCGCCCGAACGCCGTGAGCATATGATCGAAGAAGCCGATGCCCGTCTCGACGTC
>CAVBAM010000191.1:0-3743 GCA_963593315.1 Candidatus Methanomethylophilaceae archaeon
CAGCGCGGGAAGGGCCCTTTCAAGCCCCAGATCTTCGAGGTCAAGCGAGCTCGAAGCCCCATCGCCCTGCGTGTCGCTGGGCTTTTGTTGCCGGTCAGCCGCCTTGGAAATGGCGCTGTCGAGCGCATCGGTGACCTGCGAGACGCTTTGCTGATAATTCACGAACACGACGAACGTGAACACGGCGATGAGCACCACGGCGACGGTCGCCATGTTCAGCGCGATGAACTTGATGCGCAGTTTTTTCAGCATGGGAATCCCTCGCGGGCGGCGCTACGCGGCCTGGGCGCCGTCGACCACGAAGCGGTAGCCGGCCTTGCGGATGGTCTCGATGCGCGCCGCCGAGCCCAGAAAGCGCATCTTCTTGCGCAGGAAGCTCACATAGGCCTCGACGTTGTTGTCCTCGGCGCTCGATTCGATGCCCCACACCCGCTCGATGAGCAGCTCCTTCGACACCACCTGACCGGGATTGCCCATCAGCACCTTGGCCAGCGAGAACTCCTTGAACGACAGATGGATGGACTTCCCGTTGCAGGACAGGTCGTAGCTTTCCAGGTTCAGTGTCAAATCGCCCGCCGTGATTTTCTCGAACTGCACCTCGCCCTGGCGGCGCGTGAGCGCGCGCAGATGCGCCAGCAGCTCGGCGGGGCTGAACGGCTTGGTCATGTAGTCGTCGGCGCCGGAATCGAGCCCGGTGATCTTGTCCGGCACGGCGTCGCGGGCGGTCAGCAGCAGCACCGGCGTGCTGACGTTCTTGCGGCGCAGCTCGGCCACCACGGAAAAGCCGTCCATCTTCGGGAGCATGACGTCGAGGATGACCACGTCGTAGATATCGCTTTCAGCGTATGCGAGGCCATCGGCGCCGTCGTGAACGACGTCGGTGCCGTATCCGTTTTCCTCGAGAATGTGCGCCAGGGCGCGCGCAAGGCGGATGTCGTCTTCAACGATGAGTATCTGCATGGGGCCACCTTTCCGGCTGACCGGATATCGCTTAAGCGCGAACGGCGATGCGGACGCGCAAGTGTTCACGGCATCATTATACGGTTGACCCTGAAAGATGGCTGAAAGCTTTACGCAGTTGAAGCGGGCGCGCGGGCTGCGGGCGGGCGGCGGGGCGGGCGGTGGACGGCACGCGAGCGGGCGGCGTGCGACGCACGGCGAACTCAGGCGAGTGGCACGCGGGCGGACGGCCCGCAACATGCAAAGGCCGCGCCCCGCAAGGTTCCGGGAACGCGGCCTTCGTTGGCTTTCGCAATTTCGCCGAGCTCGCCGAGCGGCCAGCCTTAGCGTTCGTAGACCTGATCGCAGCCGAGCAGGTCCTTCATGGTGTACCAAATTTGGTGCGGGTCGTCGATGGGATGCGCGAGCGGCTTCATCTCGTAGCGCTCCACCGCGCCGGAAAGCAGATCGACGGCGAACACTTCGTCCGAAAGCGTCAGCGCGCTCTTCGGGCAGATGTCGGTGCAGCAGCGGCACTTCACGCAGTCGCCGGGGAAATGCTCCACGCCGAACGTGCCGTCCTCGTCGGTGAACTTGGAAATGGCGCCGGTCGGGCAGAACGTCGCGCACATCTGGCAGCTCGTGCACTTGTCCGGGTCGATGATCACGTGGCCCCACAGACGCGTTTCGATCATCACGTCCTGCGGTTCGCCCAAGCTCGCCAGGGCATTCAGCAGACGCTCGCGGCGGTCGGGCACGAAGTGCGGCAGCGTGCCGTCCTCCATCACCTTCTGGAAGCGTTTCTGCGTCTGGTCCTCGATGCCGAGCTTTTCCGTGATGGCGTAGTCGGCGGTGGCGTTCGCGGCCAGCTTCGTTTCGGACTTCACATCGCTGAAGAACTTGCGGCGGTCGGCGTCGAAAGCGGCCTTGCCCGTGGCGCGCACGCTGGCGGGGAACTTCTTCACCAGGTCGATGCGCATGTCGCTGTTCCAGGTTTCCAGCAGCGTGTTGGCGGTGTCGCGCACCAGCTCGGCCATATGGAAGCCCGTCGCGTGCTCGCAGGTCGGGCACTTGCCCTCGATGAGGCTCACGTGCTTGGCGCCCGCGACGGCCAGCATGACGAGCAGGCTTTCCTCGACGCGGCCCAGGCACGTCACGGAAACGACCTTCTCGGCGTCGAACAGGCCCTCCGCCGCGGTGGTGATTTGCTCGCAGGCGATAACCACCTCGCCGTCGGCGGCGCGCATGGCGCTCAGGCACTGGTGCAGAAGCTCGGCGTCGTTGGGCCGGTGCGCCTCAAGCGCGCAGGTCGGGCACACCGTCGCGCATGTTCCGCACCCGATGCACTTTTCCGGAGAGATAATCAGTTCGTTGTCGTCGTAGGAAATGCACCCCGACGTGCACACTTCGGCGCACTTCATGCATTTCGCGTTGCGATTGCGCACAACGGCGCAACGGTTCTGATGAACCGTGATATCGGCACTCTGAAGTTTTTCGAGTAGACCGAAGAAATTCTTGGCACTCGGCATTGCTGCCCCTTTCTCGTCTACCCCCCTTGCAACCTTTAAGTATAGCGGTTCCCCACGCCAGCAAGCACGGCGACCGCCTACGTTAGATAAGGCGAACAAGCAGTGGCAACCATGCGGCGGGTTTTCCGAGTTCCCGAATCGCCTCGGAGGCCCTCGTTCCGCATCGATCGATTCCGCGCCTCCCCGCACGGCGGGTTTTCCGACTTTCTGAATCGCCGTGCACGAAAACCGGGCTCCGCTGGCAGGTTTTCCGAGCTCCCGAACCTGCGTGCAGGCAATTCGCTACAGCAACTCGGAAAACCTGCCGCGAAAACCCCGAAACCCGTGCACGGCGGCGCAGTAACTCGGGAAACCCGCCGCGAGGGGCCCGATTCGCTGCACGGAGGCGCAGCAACTCGGAAAACCTGCCAGCCCAAGAGGTGACAGCTGCGGAAACTCGGGAAACCCGCCGACCGCGAAATCCGACGCGCCGATTCGATCGATATCCTATCGGGTATCCTATTTTGCATCGTGAGAACGGAAAGGATTTGGGTATGCGGGCTTTGGTTCAGCGCGTCAGTGACGCGAGGGTAAGCATCGACGGCGAGGTTGTCGGGCAGTGCGGGAAGGGCTACCTTATTCTGCTCGGCGTCGGGGACGGGGACGGTCAGGCGCAGATCGAGCGGCTGTGGTCGAAGATCTTCAAGATGCGCATCTTCGAAGACGAGATGGGCAAGACGAACCTGTCGCTGGCCGATGTGGGCGGCGAGGTGCTGGTGGTTTCCCAGTTCACGCTGTACGCGAACTGCAAGAAGGGAAACCGCCCCTCGTTCACGCAGGCCGGCGCGCCGCAGGCAGCCGAGGAACTCTACGAGGCATTCGTCGAACGGGCCCGCGCCGACGTCGCGCACGTGCAAACCGGCCGATTTGGCGCGATGATGCAGGTCAGCCTGGTAAACGACGGCCCGTTCACCATCTGGCTGGACACCGACGAGCTGTAGCGGGGACCCATACACCGCTTGGACGACAAAGCTTCCGGTCGGCACGCGACCTCGGCAGTCGCCAGGCTGGCCCGCTAATTTGTCACGTCGCCCGACTGGCTAAGGCTGATGGGTTCGCCCACGTAGGTCGAAGGCACGCGCAGAAGCGCCTTGAAGAAGTCCTTGGTGCGCGCGGGGATTTCGCGGATATCGTACTGGGTCTGCTTCTGATAGGTTCGGTAGTCGCTCGGCACGCCCTGCGCCTGCATACCCAGGCACTGCGCCGACCACAGCGCGCGATACAGGTGATACGTCT
>CAVBAM010000192.1:0-3731 GCA_963593315.1 Candidatus Methanomethylophilaceae archaeon
GAAACCCCCCTGCTCAGCTTCTTCGTGGTGCTGCTCAGCTGCGTCGTTTTCCTGGTGGCTCTGTGGGCGATCGTCATCGTCGTACGCTTCGCGATGGGCTAGTCCAATGCGACGCGATGCGGCAAGCTCGGCGCAGGCAAGGTAGGCAAGCGCCATGTGGCAACGTTTCACCTGGTACGACGTGAGGGTTATCGGGCATTACCTGGGAATGCTGGTGCTTTTCTCCTCGGTCGCGCTCGTCGTCCCGCTCATCACCGCCTTCGCGTTTGGCGAATGGGTTCCCGCGAGCCATTACCTGTTCTCCATCGGGCTGTCGCTCATCGTCGGATCGGCCTTGCGCTTCCTGCGCATCGAGCCCGGCCGCCTTAATCGCCAGCAGGCGCTCGTCGTCACCGGCTTGGCATGGATCGTGCTGGCGTTCATGGGAACCATCCCGCTGTACCTTTCCGGCCACTACGGCACCTTCATCGACGCGCTCTTCGACGGCGTTTCGGGCATCACCACCACCGGCGCGAGCGTCATTTCCGACCTTGACCACCTTTCCTATGCCGACAACATGTGGCGCTTCGTCATCCACGGCATCGGCGGTTTGGGCCTGGTCGTCGTAGCGTTGTCGTTCGGCTTGTTCGGGAAACGCTCCGGTGCCAGCATGTTCGCCTCCGAGGGCCGCGGTGAGCACGTGGTGCCCAACGTCGTGCAGACGGCGCGCTTCATCGCGAAGCTCACGCTCGGCTTCGTGCTGATTGCCACGGTCGTCCTGGCGATTCTCTGCGCGCTGTGCGGCATGGACGCCCCGCGCGCGTTTCTCCACGGATTATGGCTCGCCGTCTCGGGCTTCTGCACCGGCGGCTTCACGCCCATGAGCCAAAGCATCCTGTACTACCACTCTTTCCCGGTTGAGCTCGTGCTCATGCTTCTCATGATCGTGGGCAGCGTGAATTTCGTCCTGCATTCGCGCCTGTGGAAGGGCCATGTTGAAGCATACTTCCGCGACTTCGAGATCCGCACCATGTTCATCTGGATCTCGGTGATGACTTTGGTGTTCGCGGCGTCCGTGTCGGCGAGTTCCGACTTCTCGAACTTGGCGACGATGCTGCGCCGCGGCGTGTTCATGATCATCTCGGCGTTTTCGACCACGGGCTTTCAGAACATCACTTCAAACCAGCTGACTACCTCGCTGACATCGGGTGCGTTTCTGGTCATCGCGGCGCTTATGGCCGTCGGCGGCGGCGCCGGCTCCACCGCGGGCGGCATCAAGTTCAGCCGCGTCGGCATCATTATGAAGTCCCTCGTTTCCACGGTGAAGGAAACGCTCGCGCCCGACTCGGCGCGCGTGGTGGTTTCCTACAATCACCTGGGCCGACGCATCCTGACGCCTGAGGTGGTGAAGGAAGCCATGACCGTGTTCGTGCTGTATGTGGTCACGTACGCGGTGGGCGCGCTCGCGGGCATCGCGCATGGCTACGAGGCGACGCAGGCCATTTTCGAATCGGTCGCCATGGCCTCGAACGGCGGTATCTCGTCGGGGCTGTGCGCGCAGGGCATGCCCGTGTCGCTGGAGCTGTTCTACATGCTGGAGATGTGGGCCGGTCGTCTGGAGTTTCTGACGCTCATCGCGCTTATCGTCGAGATCGTGGTGACGCTCGACCCGCGTAGGCTGGTGAGGCGCTGATGATGGGTTTGTTTGCGAAGGCGAAGCGGCGGGGGAACGTGCCGGCGGGAGCTGAAATCGCCCCCCGCGTTGGCGCGTTCGCCTGCATCCGCGCGGCGGCGTCCGCTTGCGCGGTCCTCGCGTTGGCGGCGTCGTTGCTGCTGCCGGCTTCCCCAGCCTTCGCCGACGAGCCCGCCGAAGGCGCCAACGCGGTGGATACGGCGCAGCTGCCGGACAGCTCGTTCATTTACGACACGTCCATTTCCGACCTCAGCACGGCCGACACCTACTACGACCGCCAAACGGTCCAGGTCACCGGCGAGGTGATCGGCGACAAGATAGAGGCCGGCGCCGACGATCGCCATTGCTGGATCACGCTTTCGTCCGCAGGCGGCGCGTCCACGGTTTCGGTATACCTGACCGACGAGGCCGCCGCGAAGATCGACTCGTTCGGCAAATACAACGTGAAGGGAACGACGCTGCAGGTCAGGGGCACGTTTCATCTGGCGTGCTCCGAGCATGACGGCGCGTCGGACATCCATGCCCAGGTGGTCACGGTGACCGAGCGGGGCAAGGCGATGCCCGACGTCTTCGACATCTGGTCGTTCGTCCCGGGAGCCGTGGCCGTGATCGTAGGTCTTGCGCTCATGGCGGTGTTCTACGTGTTGCGCGAGCGGCAACGCTAGCTTGAGGAAGGTTTGGGCGTGACGGATACGCAGCATAGGGAAGAGACGGCCACCGCACGGCGCGCGGAAGAAGGCGGCCTGCGAAAGGGGCAGGTCATCAAGCTCGACAGGGGTTATCCGCTCGTGCGTCTCGACGACGGCTGCACGATGCGCTGCGAGCATGCGACGGCGCTGGTGAAGGGCCGCACGGTGCGCGCGGTCATCGGGGATGCCGTGGAGGTTTCCGCGCCCGACGGCCACGACAAGGGCGTCATCGAGTCCATCTGCCCCCGCACGCGCGCCTTCGTGCGCAAGGACCCGACCGAGCGGGCGGTGCCGCAGGTTTTGGCCGCGAACTTCGATCGCGTGATCGTGGCGCAGCCGCTTTCCGAGGTGAATATGCGCCGATTGGAGCGCGAGCTGGTGTTGGCGTTCGAGACGGGGGCGGCCGTGACGGTGGTGTTGACCAAGGCCGACCTGGCGCAAGGCGAAGACCAGGTCGCCGAAGTGGCGGACCGCGTGCGCGCGCTTGTCGGGCCTGACGTGGCGACCGTGGTCGTATCGGACGGCGACGCGCAAAGCGTGGAAGCTGTGCGCGTCCTCATGCCGGCGGGCACCACGACGGTGCTTATCGGAAAGTCGGGCGTGGGCAAGTCGAGCCTGGTCAACATGCTTGTCGGCGAGCAGGTGCAGGAAACGGGCAGCGTGCGCGAAGGCGACGGCAAGGGCCGGCACACCACGGTCAGCCGCGAAATGGTCGCCGTGCCGGGCGGCGGCTTCGTGGTGGACATGCCGGGCGTGCGCGGCTTGGGGCTGTGGGATGCCGACGCGGGCATCGGCGCCGCCTTCTCCGACATCGAGGCCTTATCCGACGAGTGCCGTTTCCGCGACTGCAAGCACGACAACGAGCCGGGTTGCGCGGTGCGCGCGGCCCTGGAATCGGGGCAGATCGCGCCGGAGCGTTTCGCCAGCTATCAGGCCTTGAAGCAGGAAACCGCCACGGTGCGCGAGCGTCGCGAGCAGGCGCGGCGCATGCGCGGCGAAAAGGCCAGCGACAAGAAGGGCGGCGGCAAGAAGGGCGCATCCGGCAAGCGCGCCGCCGGCAAGTCCGGCAAGTCCGGCAAGGGCCGCCCCCGCAAGCGTCCCCAGTAGGCGCGCCCGCGGGCCTTGCCGTTTGTGCGCTTTGCGAACGCGCCGGCCCGGCCGGTTTTACGGGCGCATGCTAAAAACGTTACAATACGGATGACTGAAACGAGGGCGAGCGCCCTTCCGCACGCGCCCGCGCGCACGGGCGTAAACATACTTGAACCGAAGGACGTGCATGAATCCGGTAATCATCATCCCGACATTCGTCTCATCGCGCCGCCGCAAGGATTCCGGCGGCGTGCTTGCAACCTACGATCACATGACCCCGA
>CAVBAM010000193.1:0-3712 GCA_963593315.1 Candidatus Methanomethylophilaceae archaeon
AACAGCAGGCCCGTGCGCGCATTGGCGTCGCGGCGGACGTGCGTGAAGCCGAGCACCGCCATCGCGACCGCGCCTGCAACGGTAAACAGGCGATACACCAGGATGTTCTGCCCGAAAATTAGGTTGAGCACATGCAGCGCCCAGTAGATGAGCACCGGATGCACGTCGCCGGAGCTGTAATTCCAAATCTCGGCGAAGGTGTGGTTGGCGATGCCCACCGAATAGCTTTCGTCGAACCAGACGTTGCCATGGAATGCGTCAGTGAGCAGGAACAGCGTGCCGGCGATAAGAACGATGATATGGAACCTGCTTGACTCCATAAGCGCATCGAAGCGCTCGGGAAGGGTACGGGTGGTCGTCATGCGTGCTTCACACCTGCGTTTCGCTTGGAGTTCATGAATAGATTCGCCTTACCGGTTGCGATTGTCCCCTACGTGCCATAGCGTAGCATTGCACTTGGAGCGCAGGCGAAGCCTGCAAAGAATCACCCGAGGGAGCCATAGAGTTTCCAGAGAAGCCCGTTTGAACGAATTGAAGTTCATGAAGTTCAGCGGCGGCTCGACGGAAGTTCATGAAGTTCAACGGCAGCTCGGCGGCGGGCGGAGAAAGCGAAAGGCGGACAATCATGGAGCTCGTGTTCCATGCCGACGATTACGGCATCACTGAGTGGCAGGCGCGCGGCATTTTGGAGCTTTGCTCGTCGTGCGGCGGGCAGGGCGTGCTGTCGTCGGTGAGCATCTTCGCCAACAGCCCCGCCTTCGATGCGGCGGCAGCGGCGGCCGAGCCCTTCGTGAGCGCGGGGGCGCTTTCCATGGCGCTGCACGTGAACCTGGTCGAGGGGGCACCCTGCGCCGACGTGACCGAGGTGCCGCTGCTCGTCGGTGAGCGCGGCACCTTTTGCAACGACTTCGTCGGCCTTTTGAAGCTGTCCATGGGATCGGCGAAGGCGGAGCTGCGCCGACAGGTGCAGGTTGAGGTCCAGGCGCAGCTGAAACGCTTCCTGAGCGCGTTTCCCCAGCTGAAAGGTGCGCTGCGCATCGACAGCCATCAGCACACGCATGCCGTGCCGGCCGTGCTCGACGGCATTTTGGCGGCCTGCGCCGCCGAGGGCTGCACGCTCGCACACCTGCGCTGCCCGGCAGAGCCTTTGGGCGTCCATCGCGCATGCAAGTCGAAGGTGGAGCCGGTGAACCTGGCGAAAGTGCTGCTCATCGACGCGCTGTGGCGCAAAAACCGCGCGAAGGTGCCCACCGGCTGCAAGACGTCGCTGTTCTGCGGCGTTGCGCTTTCCGGACACATGGACCAGGTCACCTGGCCGCTCGTCGACGCCTTCTGCGCCGAGGCGGCACGGCGCCACGCAACCGGCGTCGAGGTGCTGTTCCACCCCGTGAGCGTTCCCGTGGCCGAGTGCCTCGACCCGCAGAACACAGCCTTCGCCGAAGCCTGCGCCGGACCCGGCCGCGACGCCGAAGCGGCGTGCGTGAGGGCCTTGGCAACGCGGGGGTAGCAAGCAACCCACCTCGCGGTCGGCGCAGGGCGGATTCGCCTTTCGACGGGGGTTTCATGCGCTTAGGCGGCGCGCACGACTCGGCGCGGTACAATGGCGCAAGTTGAAATTCGAGAAGAAGGATTAGCAAGTCGTGGAACTGATCGGGGCTTTGGTCGTCTTCGTGGTGGCATTCTTTTTGGGGTCCATCCCCTGGGGCGTCATCATCTCGCGCGTGTTCTACCACACCGACATCCGCCAGCACGGCAGCGGCAACATCGGCACCACCAATGCCCTGCGCACCATGGGCAAGGTCGGCGGCGGCGCGGTGTTTTTGCTCGACTTCGGCAAAGGCCTGGCCTCGGGACTCATTGCGCTGTTCGCGGTCGGCCTGTTCGGCGGCGGCACGACGCTCACCGGCCGCACCGTCGGCTACAGCGACTTCGTCACCGTGGCGTTCCTCGGCTGCACCTGGGGTCATATCTTCAGCCCGTGGCTGGGCTTTCGAGGCGGCAAGGGCATCGCGGTGGCCATCGGCTGCCTGTTCGTGACGTTCGGGCCCATCGGCGCCATCCTCGAACTGGCGCTGTTCGGCATCATCGTCGCCGTCACGAAATACGTCTCGGCCGGCTCCATCGCCGCCGCGGCGCTGTGCCCGGTGCTCGGCGCGTACTATTTCCTCATCTGCACGTTCGCCCCGGCGGCCTTCGCCTGCACGCTGGCGGTGGGGTTGACGGTCATCTGGGCGCATCGCGGCAACATCGAGCGCCTGCGCGCCGGCACCGAGCGGCGCATCGGAAGCAAGAAGACGGAAGCGTAAAGGAGACGGCATGAAGGTCGCGGTTATCGGCGCCGGTTCTTGGGGAACCGCTTTGGCGCAGACGCTGGCGCAAAACGGGCACAACGTGGGGCTGTGGGCCCGCCGCGCCGAGGTGGTGCGCAGCATCAACCACGAGCACGTGAACCCGCGCTATCTTTCCGACACCGAGCTGTCGAGCAACATCGTGGCAACCACGTCCTACACCGACGCGCTTTTGCGCGCGAAGGCGGTCGTGGTGGTGACGCCGTCGAACCTGCTGCGCGGAGTTGCGCGCGCGTTCGCCGACGTGGTGGATGCCGACATGCCCATCATCATCTGCTCGAAGGGCGCCGAGGCCGAAAGCGGCCTTCTTCCCGTGGGCGTGTTCGAATCGGAAATGGGCAACGCCGACCGCTTGGCGGTGCTTTCGGGCCCCAACCATGCCGAAGAGGTCATCAAGGGCAAGTTCGCCGGCACGGTCGTGGCCAGCACCAGCCAGCAGACCGCCGAGCTGTTCCGCGACCTGTTCGCCTCGCCGACGTTCCGCACCTATACGTCCGACGACGTAACTGGCGTGGAGCTGTGCGCGGCGTTCAAGAACGTCATCGCCATCGCGGTGGGCGTGGCGTACGGCTTAGGGTACGGGGACAACACGGCGGCCATGCTCATGACGCGCGGCATGGCCGAGATGAGCCGCCTGACCGTGAAGTGCGGCGGGCAGGCCATCACCTGCATGGGGCTTGCCGGCGCGGGCGACCTCATTGCCACGTGCACGTCCGAGCACTCGCGCAACCGCAGCTTCGGCGTGGAACTGGCCCAGGGCGGCACGCTCGACGCGTTCCGCGAGCGCACGCACATGGTCGTGGAAGGGGCGCTCGCCTGCAAGACGCTGCAGACGCTCTCCGACGCCTACCAGGTGGAACTGCCCATCACCGACGTGGTGCGCGCCGTGGTGTGGGAGGGCGCCGACCCGCAGGAGGCCGCCAAGCAGCTCTTCGCCCGCCCCCTGACCACGGAGTTCTACGGACTGTAGGTCCGCAAGGGGCGCCGGCAAAAACAACGGGAGCCGCGTTGCCGACAAGGCGACGCGGCTCCCGTTTCGTTATGGCATCGTGGGAAGTGGGCGCGGACTACGCGCGAGGCTGGGTGCGGGTTACGCGCGAGGCCGGGCGCGGGGCCGGGCGCGGGTTACGCGCGAGGGATTTCGAGCAGCTTCTGCTTCAGGTCGGCTTCCATGCGGCGCATCTCGGCTTCGGCCTCGGCGCGCTTCTGACGTCCCTCGGCCTGGATTTGCATAACCTCGTCGAAGGTTTTAATAAGCGTCTCGTTGGTGTTCTTGAGCGTCTCGATGTCGACGATGCCGCGCTCCGATTCGCGGGCGACCTCGACCGTCGAGGTGTGCAGCAGCTCGGAATTCTTCTTGAGCA
>CAVBAM010000194.1:0-3698 GCA_963593315.1 Candidatus Methanomethylophilaceae archaeon
ATGTTGAACGCCGGGGAGGGATGCCCCATCGAACCGGGGCGCGGCGTGGAGTTCGTCAGGTTCGCCACGGTGAGCGGCGTTTCCGTCTGCCCGAAGCCCTCGTAGATGGTCAGCCCCGTGTGCTCCTTCCAGAAGTCATACAGGTCGGGGTTGAGCGCCTCGCCGGCCGTGGTGCAGTACACCAGCGACGACAAGTCGAAGGCGTCCACGTCGGCCTGCATCATCATGCGGTACATCGTGGGCGGGCAGCACAGGGTGGTCACCTGGTAACGGCTAATGAGCTCGAGGATTTCCTCGGGATGGAAGCGGTCGAAGTCGTACGTGAGAACGCACGCCTCCATGAGCCACTGGCCGTAGTACTTGCCCCACACGGCCTTGCCCCAGCCGGTGTCGGCGATGGTGAAGTGCAGCCCGTCGGGCACCACGTTGTGCCAGTGCTTGGCCGTGACCAGGTGCGCGAGCGCGTAGTAGCTGTCGTGCAGCACCATCTTGGGATTGCCCGAGGTGCCGGAGCTGAAGTACATGAGCATCGGCTCGCCCACGTGCGTTTCCACACGCGTGAAGCCCTCGGGGGCCTCGCGAACGCCGGTATTGAAGTCGAGCCAGCCCGCGCGTTCGGCCGGGGCGGCGCAGATGCCCGCCGGGCCGGAAAGCACCGCGCCGACCGGGCCGGCGTCGGTGGCGTAATTGCCGTCCGCGTCGACCGGCGTGGTGCCGCCGCCGGCGCCGTTGACCAAGAACAGCTTCTCCACCGAAGGGCACGCGTCCATCACGTTGTCGGTGACCTGCGCGATGTCGCCGATGGACGTGGCGATGACGGCCTTGATCGACGCGCCGTTCAGGCGGTATTCAAGGTCGTGCTCCTTGAGCATAAACGTGGCGGGCACCATGACCGCGCCGAGTTTGGTGAGCGCCGTGGCCACGAACCAGAACTGGTAGTGGCGGCGCAGGATGACCATGACGTAGTCACCCTTGCCGATGCCGTTGGCGGCCAGGTAGTTCGCCGTTTTGTCGGACCACTTCTTCATGTCGGCGAAGGTGAACAGGTGCTCCTCGCCCTCGGGGTTCGCCCACATCATGGCGCGGCGGTCGGGGTCGGCCAGCGCGATGTCGTCAACCACGTCGTAGCCGAAGTTGAAGGTGTCGGGGCAGGTGACCTTGAAGCTGGTGAGCTGGTCATCGTCGCTGTAGGTTTCTTCGCAGTAGCGTTCGTTGAGGTTTCTCATGAATCGATCGGCTTTCTAGATAAGGTCCTGCGGCTTGAGGACGACGGCCAAAAACTTGCACGGCGCCCCGCCCGTGGCGATCATGCCGTGGCCGCGGCCCGAATCGTAGAGCAGCATGTCGCCCGGGCCGAGGTCCTCGGTGTGATCCTCGTACTGAAAGCGCATGTGGCCTTCCAGGATGTAGTCGAGCTCCTGCCCGGCATGGTAGGACAGATGGATGGGTTTGTCCTGCAGCTCCTCCTGGTATTCGGCCGTCACTAAGAACGGCTCGGCGAGCTTGTTGCGGTAATGCGGCGCCTTGTGCAGGTACTCCAGGCCCGCGCGGCGCTTGATGGCCAAGCCCTCGTGCGCACGCGTGAGCGTGTAACCCGACAGGTGTGGCGCCTCGCCGGTGAGCAGCTCGATGGGGTCGACGCCGAGCTTCGCCGCGCTTTTATACAGGAAGGTGAACGACAAATCCTGCCGCCCGGATTCCTGCGCCTCGTATTCGGCGAGGCTGCGCCCGGTCGCTTCGGCCATTTCCTGCATGGTCAGTCCCATGTCCTCGCGCAGGGCGCGAATCCGCCCCGCCACCTCTTCGTAATTCGGTTCCATCTCGCCTCGACCCCCTTCTTTGATTGCTTGTAACGAACTTTCTAAAAACCGTTACGCCTCGCGAACGAAGCGAACGGCGAAGTGCGCATCCGACGAACCCGGTGCCAAGCGCGTAACCACGCTGCTGCGGTTGCCGATGGGCGCGAGCTTGAACGCGGCGCCCTCCTCGCTTTCCAAAAACGCCTTGATGGAGCCGGCGTTCTCCTCGCGCGTGACGGTGCAAGTGGAGTACGCCAAGCTGCCACCGGGCTTCACGTGGCGCGCAGCCGCTTTCAGCAGCTCCACCTGGGTATTCACAAAGCGCGGGATGTCGCTCTCGGACGTACGCCAGCGGATTTCCGGATGGCGGCGCAGCGTGCCTAGGCCGGAACACGGCGCATCGACGAAGACGAAGTCGAAGGTGCGCTCGGGCATGACGTTGTCCAGCTCGATGGCGTTACCCGTGAAGGCCTCGGTGACGTTCACGCCGTAGGTTTCGGCGCGCTCCCGCAAAAGGCGCGTCTTGTAGGCGTGATTATCGATAGTAACGTATTCTTCAATTTGCGTTCCGTACTTACGGACGGCCCCGCTTTGCAGCAGGATAGTCTTGGTGGCACGTCCCGCGCCGACCTCGAGCACGCTTGCGGGCTTTTCCTCGGGAAGCACGCTGGCGGCCACCAGCTGCGCGGCGGCGTCGGACACGAGGATCTTGCCCTGGGAGATGAGACGCGCGAGCGCCGGCACCAGAAGCGCGCGGCTTTCGGGCACGCGCAGGCAGCCGGGAACCTCGCCGTCGCCGAGCGTGACCGGCTCGGCCACTTCCTCGGCGCGTTCGAAGGCGCGCTTGACCTGATCGTCGGTTGCCTTGCAGGCGTTGATGCCGATGTAGAGCGGCGCCTGCTCGTTGGAGGCGCGCATGAAGTCGATGGCGGCCTGCGGGCCCATTTCCTCCATCAGCTTGCGGGCCATCCAAGACGGGAACGCCTGCGTGCGGGCGAGCGCGTCGATGTCGGTGTTGGGGTTGCCGAACGGGAATTCCAATCGCAGGCGCACGATCTTGTGCAGCACGGCGTTGGCAACGCGCGCGGCCGGGCCGGGGCTGAACGACTTCACCATTTCCACGCCCTGGTCGACGGCGGCATGCGCCTCCTTGCCCAGGAAGAAGATCTCGTAGGTGGAAATTTGCAGCGCGTCGCGCGTTTCGCGGAACACGTCCTCGGGGGTGTCGAGCGCGCGGTCGATGATTTCGTCGAGCGTGCCTTGGGCCGAAACCGTGCCGAGCGCGAGCAGCGTGGCGAAGGAGCGGTCCTCGACCGACATGGTCGACTTGTCGATGACCGTGGCGATGACGTCCTGGGCAAACGCGTTGCGCTCGCGCACGGTGCGCACGACCTCGAGGGCCGCCAGGCGCGCCGGGGTGGCCTTGCACTTGTGGCGGCGGGGCGCACGGGCGGCTTCGGCGTTGCGGTCGTTGCGGTTGCCGCGGTCGTTGCGGTCGAAGTTGCCGCGGCCGCCCTGCTTTTTGAACGAGGAGCCGCGATCGGTCCCGCGGTCGTCGCCGCGGCCCTTGCCGTCGTTGCGGTCGAACTTGCGGCGCGGGTCCTTCGAGGTATTGTAGTGACGGAAATCGGGCTTGGGAGTGCGCTCGCCACGCGAGCCTTCGCCCTGGGGCTGTTCCTGGCCGTCGCGGCGCTTGAAGTCGCGGTCGCCGTCGCGCTTGAAATCGCGCTTCGGGCCGCGGTCGTCGCGGTTGAAGCTGCGGTTGCCGTCCTTGCGGAAACCGCCCGAACGCTGGCCGTCGCGCTTGAAATCGCGGCGATCGCCACGACCCTCGCCGTCTTTTCGATAGCCGCCCTTGCCGCCGTTTCCGCGATAGCCGCCGCGGTTGCCGTCCTTGCG
>CAVBAM010000195.1:0-3695 GCA_963593315.1 Candidatus Methanomethylophilaceae archaeon
GGCGTGCCGGGACGCCCCGCCACCGGATGCGCCACCAGCGTGCCGTCGGCGGCGTGCTCGGCGCGCAGCAGCTTGATGCCGAAGAACTCGGGCTTGCCGGGCTCGTGGTCCGGATGCTCCATCGGGCGCTCCTCGCCGCCGCCCTTCCCGCCGCGCGGGCCCTTCGGGCCGCCCGGACGATGCGGCGGCTTCGGGAACTCCTCGGCCAGCACCACCGGCGTGCGCTCGACCTCAGGCTCAAGCCCCATAAACGCGCGCATGAGCGGGCGCAGGTAGAAGTTCAGCGTGAACGACGCGCCCGCTGACGGGCCGGAAATGCCCACGATCGGCACCCCGTCGACGATGGCGAAGCTGGAATGATGCCCCGGCCCATGGTTCGTCTGATGGCAGATCATTTGCCCCATGTCCTCCATGACCTCGCACGACCAGTCGTCGGAACCCTTCGACGACCCGGCGTTGAGCACCACGATGTCGGCCATCTCCACCGCGCACGCGATGGCGTTGCGGATGGAGCTCTGGCGGTCGGGCACGATGTCGAACGGCACGAACTGCCCGCCCCACTTCTCGCACTTCGCGCGCACCAAAATGCTGTTCGTCTCGAAGTTCTTGCCGCGCCCGGCGAACATCTCGGGGCGGTCGGGGTCGAACGGCACGCCGGGGGCCATCAGCTCGTTGCCGGTGGGGATGAACGCCACGCGCGGGCGGCGCACCACGGGCACCTCGGCGTTGTTGCCGCTACCGATGCGCGCGGCGATGTCGGGCGTGACCACGGTGCCAGCCGCGGCCAGCACATCGCCGCGATGCATGCTGCTGCCCACCGGGCGCGTGCCGGCGCCCTGCTTCGACGGGCCGGCATCGATGGTGACGTGCTGCTCGTCCTCGGACACCTGCACATGCTCGATCACGATGGCCGTGTCGAACCCTTCCGGCATCGCCACGCCCGTGTTCGCGAACTGCCAATCGACGCCGCGCACCCACTTCGACGTGTCGGGCAGCTCGCCCTCGGGCAGGTCGGCGAAGTCGGACCAGTGCAGCGCGATGGAGTCCATGGCGCAGGTCAGCGCCGAGGGCATGTCGTTGCGCGCCTTCACGTCGTGAGCCAGCACGCGCCCGATGGCGTCGATGAGCGGCACCTGCTCGACCATCTTGCGCTCAACCTCGCGCACGTGCGCCGAATCGCCTTCGCCGTATCCGCTCCAGCCGAAGCCGGCCGGCTGCGCCTCAAGCGCGGCAAGCGTCTGCTCGACCGCCTCCTCGCGCGACAGCTGAATATGCTGGGAATGATCTCTCATCAGGATTCCTTTCCGAAAAACGCATCGGCTCGCTTGGCTGGACCCTCGCATAAGCCCCTTGACGAAGCGAGGACGGACCGCAAGCCGAGCCGCCGGCGGCCCTCCATGGCCCCGAGCCGATTCGTTCTCCTTTATCGTTGTCGAACAACAGTTGAAACTATAGCCGATTAGGCCGGTTGCGCGGGCCAATCATTTTACTTGCGAATCGAACGCGCCCCGCCCTTGCGGCGTGCGCGGGGCGGGCCGTATACTTCGCAACCGGAAGGAGCGCGGGTGACCCGGAAGCGTCTGGGCATCCAGCCTCGCAGCATGAAACGAAAGGCACGAAGGTGACCAGCTCGTATGGTCCGTGCCCTGCAGAACGTGACGCGCATGCGCGCGTGGGGTTCGTGGGAGCCGGGAAAATCGGGTTCGCCTTGGGATTGCACCTGCATCGAAGCGGCGTGCGCATCTCGGGCTATACCAGTCGCACCGCCGCGTCCGCCCGCTGGGCGGCGCAGTGCACCGGCGCCGTCGCGTTTCCGTCGCTGCAGGCCCTCCTTAATTCCTCCGACATCATATTCATCACGGTTCCCGACGCGCTTATCGCGCAGGTGGGTGGCGAACTTGTTGCTGCCGCCGCGAGCTCGCTAGGCGCGGGTGGCGAAGGCGGTGCGGGCAACCTAGCCGGCAAGATTGTCTGCCATTGCAGCGGGGCGGCAACATCCGACGCGCTGGCGGCCTGCCGCGTTGCCGGGGCCGCGTGCGCGAGCGTGCATCCGATGGCCGCGGTGCCCGATGTGCCGCACGAGGTCGGCGCGGACGTAGCCGGGGGCGCCGGCGAGGGCGGCGGCGGGGGCGACTCCTCTGCAGCTTCGGCTACGTTCTCAGGACCGGTGTCAACCGGTGACCGCAACATTCCCAACCGTCTGGTCAGCACTTTCTTCACGCTTGAAGGCGACACCGAGGCCGTGCGCTCCGCCGGGGCGCTGCTTAATACCGCAGGCAACCGCCACCGCGCCATCGCCGCCGCCGACAAGGTGCGTTACCATGCCGCAGCCGTGTTCATGAGCAACCTCATGTGCGGACTGGCCTTCGAAGGCGTCAGCCTACTGCAAAATTGCGGCTTCACCGCTGACGAGGCACTGGCGGCAACGGCCCCGCTCTTCCTCGGCAACGCCGCCGCCATCGCCGAACGCGGGCCCATCGCCGCGCTTTCCGGCCCCATCGAGCGTGGAGACGCCGAAACCGTTCGCGCGCACCTGGGCGCCCTCAGCGGGCAGGCGCTCGCAACCTACGCAACCCTCTCGCTTTCGGTATGCGAGGTCGCCCAGGCACGCCACCCTGAACGCGACCTGGAACCGATAGCCCGCATGCTGCGGGAAGCATAGCCGTAAGCCGACCAAACACGAAAGGAAGCACCCCATGAAGAACACCGTCGCAACGTTCGCCCAGGCCAAAGCTGAAGGCCGCAAGCTCACCATGCTGACCGCCTACGACTATTCCACCGCCAAGCTCGAGGACGAGGCCGGCGTCGACAGCATTCTCGTTGGCGACTCGCTCGGCAACGTGATGCTCGGCTACGAGGACACGCTGTCGGTGACCATGGAAGACATGATCCACCACTGCGCCGCCGTGGCGCGCGGGGCCAAAAACGCGCTCATCGTATGCGACATGCCGTTCATGTCCTACGAGGTCAGCGTTGAAGAAGCCGTACGCAACGCCGGCCGTCTGCTCAAGGAAGGCCGCGCAAACTGCGTGAAGCTCGAGGGCGGCGCCGAGGTATGCCCGCAGGTGGCGGCCATCGTCGCGGCCGGCATCCCGGTCGTGGGGCACCTGGGGCTCACGCCGCAGTCCATCAACGCGTTCGGCGGCTTCAAGGTGCAGGGCAAGTCCGAGGCCGCGGCCCGCAAGATCATCGAGGACGCCCGCGCGCTTGAAGCGGCCGGTGCGTTCGCCATCGTGCTGGAAGCCGTCCCCGCGAAGCTCGCGGAGCTGGTCACCAAGGCCGTGGGCGTGCCCACCATCGGCATCGGCGCCGGCGCGGGCTGCGACGGCCAGGTGCTCGTCTACCAGGACATGCTGGGCATGTTCAGCGATTTCACCCCGAAGTTCGTCAAGCGCTTCGCCAACGTGGGCGACGCCATGCGCGAAGGGTTCGCCGCCTACATCGCCGAAGTGCGCGCCGGCACCTTCCCCGCCGCCGAGCACACGTTCAAGATCGACGACGAAGTGCTGGAGAAGCTGTACTAGCGCCTGGCGCCGGACGCAGGCGGGCCGCCGATCCGTCGCCGCTGCCGCTCGCCAGCTCGCCCTGCCGACTCGCCCGGCCACCCACCAACCCCACCATCCCAACCCGAAAGGATTTCACCATGCTCACCGTTGCAACCACCGTCGAAGAGGCCAAGCAGGTCGTTCGCCAAT
>CAVBAM010000196.1:0-3688 GCA_963593315.1 Candidatus Methanomethylophilaceae archaeon
CGTTGGCGGGGATGGAGATGTCGTCGGCCATGCCGTTGAACGTTTTGTAGAAGGCCCGTTTGAAAAGCTTCAGGACGAAGCCTTCCTTGCGTTCGACCTGGCAGGCGGCGACGCAATCGTAGTCGGGGTTGTCCATGAGCAGCCGATACATGCGCAGGGCGTCCTCGGGGGTTTGCTGCATGTCCGCATCGATGAAGCAGACGGCTTCTCCCCGTGCCGCTTCCAGACCGGCGTACAGGGCCGATTCCTTGCCGAAGTTACGGGAGAAGGTGATGGCCTGAACCGCGTGCTCGCCGCGCGCCTTTGCGACAACACGGCGAAGCAAACCGGCCGTCCCGTCGGCGCTGCCGTCGTTCACGAACACGATTTCCAGCTTCACACCGGCCTCTTCGAAGCAGGTGGTGGCGGTTTTGAAGAACAGCGGTATGTTGTCGACCTCGTTATAGCAGGGGACCACCAACGTCAGATCGAAGGTGTTCTTTGTTGTCTCGCCCATGCTTCGCAGTCCCTTCTGCCTCTATCGATTAAGAACGTTCGCTTGCCGTCGCGCGCTTGCTTCGGGCGTCGGCGGTATTTTTCATGCTACGCCAGCGCGATGCGGCGCGCCATACCCCGAAGGCGGTAATGCAGGCAACGCTCACGGCGCCACCCAGGGCAAGACCGGGTGTTTCGTAGTGTAGCTCCACGTCGTTTTCCCCGGCGGAAACGTCGATGGCCATCAGCCCGTCGTAAGCTGCGCGCACCGGCGTGCTCTGGCCGTTGACGGTTGCCGTCCAGCCCGCCTCGTAGGGCTGCGACAGCACGAGCGTCTCGTCGGTTTCGGCGGTGAAGGTTGCCGCTATGGAGCCGTTGTCGTAGCGGGTGAGCGTGAAGCCCTCCGTATCGAGGTTCGCGAGCGCCTGGGAAAGCGCCTCCATGTTCACGCTGGTGGCCTGCACCAAATCGGAGGCGTCCACATCCCAGAAGGCCGTCTGCTCGTCGGCGGGCGTGCCGTCGGCGTGGGCCAGCGACGCAATCGAGACGTTTCCGCGCGGCTTGAGCGTCAAGGTCAGGGGCGTGCCGGCCTCACCCTGCCCGAGGTTCACCACGTTGCAAGACCCGCGCCCGCTGACCGTTTGCACAAGCGTCCCGTCGACCATGACGTCGCACATGATGCCGGCGTCTAAATAGAAGTCGAGCAGGTACAAGGTCGGCAGGTAGAGCAGCACGGGGCCCGTTGTTGCCGGCGTGATGGTGAAGGTGCGCGTCCCCTCTGCGCCTTCCGTCTCCTCAACCGCGGGAGCGGCGAAAACGCCCTCCGCACTTCCGCAGGCGTCGGCGATCAAGGCCTCTTGGTTGGTGAAGGGCTCGCCTTCCGCCCAGGATACGCTCGCGTTTCCCTGCGTGCCCCAGCCCAAGGGCAGCGCCAGGTCATTCGACCAGAGGCGATACGATCCCCGGGCGGCGAGGGTGCCCTCGGCCGTGGTGCCAGCCGGCTGGGTGGTGGCGACGATGTCGGTGAAGCCGAGCAGCGCATCGGCGGCGGTGTTGGGGCTTTGGTAATAGGTTCCGACGGGCGTGACTTTGGTATAGCCCAGATTGGCGAGCAGGTCCTGGATGTTCGAGGCCTGGGTTGACGTGTAGTGGTCGACGGTGGAGAACCCAAGATGCAGGGCCATGTTGTCCGGGCCATTGAATTTCGAGCCGCCCCAGTAGGCAGACGTGTTCGCCACGCGTGTGAAGGTAAGGCCGTCGGATTCGGCCTTACCGGCCGCGTTATCGGTTGAGGTAGCCGCCCCGCCCGAACGGGTGTCGTCGGGAAGCTGGGAGTACAGCGCGTTCCAGCCCTGCGCTTCCTGCGCGTAGGAGTCGACGGTGTAGCAGCAGGCGTCGAATTGCAGCTTCGACCCCGCGACGGACTCGAAGCAGAACACGAGGCACAGGGCCGCCACCGCGCCGCGGTATGCGAACGGGTGATTGCGGGCCGTTCGTGCGCGGGGCACTTCGTCGCCCTCCGGGGCTTTCCGCGCGTCTTTCGCGCCGAGTGCGCAGACGGCGCACAGAAGAGCGGTGAAGGCCGCGAGCAGGCCGATTTCCAGCGCGACTTGCTCGGCCGAGGGGCGCAGTTCCCCCTTGGCAAGCCACGTGAGCGCCTCCGAGATGACGTAGATGCCCGTGATGGTCCCGCCGCCCACAGCCGCCGCGCGCAGGCGCTTTTCGGCGGGAAGCTTCTCCAGCGCCAAAAGACCTTGGCAGGCGGCCATGATGAACGCGAGCAGGATGGCGAACCCGTTGCGGTTGGTGTAGGAGCTTTCCTGCACGAAGCCGCTCCAGATGGTGGTCCAGGGCGGGAAGATGAGCGACAGGCCCATCACGGCGACCAGCGCCCCGCCGGCAATCTTTTCGCGGCGGGTGACGCCGCGATTTGCGAAGAACACCCCGATGCCTATTCCCACCAAGGCCGAGACGGCGATGGCCGGCGTGTTGTTGTTGGGATTGACGCCGGGCAGGGTGCCGATGGTGAACAGGCCGGGCACTGCGATGGGGTTGTGCGCTAAGGAGAAACTGGCAAGCACGGCGGAGAGCCCCGCCTGCGATCCCTTGCCGGCAAGCAGGGCGAGCGCCGTCGGCAGCAGTACGACCACGCTCGCCCCGGCCGCAAGCACCATGGTGGCGGCGAAGCGGGCGCACAGACGTGCGCGCTTTCCCGCGAGGGAGCCGTCAAGGGCGATCTCGTACAGGAACACGACGACCGACCATAGGCACACCATGTAGCCGACATACCAGTTGAACAGCACGGCCGCCACGCACGAGGCGAACAGCGGCGCGCATCCGCGGCCCTGCACCAGCCGGCGGCACGCCAGTGCGGCCAGCGGCGCCATGATGACCCCGTCGAGCCACATGATGTTGCTCGCATAGCCCAGCACGTAGCCGGAAAGCGCGTAGGCGATTGCAAGCGCCCCGATCAGCAGGTGTTTCCAAGGGCGTGCCGCGGCGATCTGCGAGCGCGCCTCCTTCGCGCTTTGGGCATTAGGGGCAAGGTAGCGCCCGCGTAAAAACAGCAGGCAGGCAACGCCGCCGGCCGGGATTTTAAGCAGGTAAAGCCAGCTGAACAACTTCGGCATGTCCTCGGGCTGCCAGAAGTAGGCGAGCAGGTTGAAGGGGCTCGAGAGGTAATAGGTGAACAGCGCGAAGGTGCCGCCGCCCATGCCGGCGGCGTTGCTGTAGAAAAGGTCGGCTTCGCCGCGCAGCACTTCCGAAAACCATCCGAAGTAATCGACGTACTGCAGCGGCATGTCGTAGAGCATGACCGAGGTGTCGCCGAAGGGATAGATGCCGCAAAGGGCGAAGGCGGCGGCCAGCGACAAGGCGCAGGCGGCGAAGGTTGCGAGGTAGCATGCCGCCGCGTTGGCGAACGGCCGGGGTTTGCGTTGATCGTTCGATGCGAGGGACAACGTTTTTCCTAACTAATTATGAAGTTGATGATGCAACAGCGGGCTCAATGGTACTAAACTTGCGCTCGCGGGATGTGACGGGGGCGTGCAAGTGTCCGAAAACAGCACGGATAAGCAGCCGTTTTCCCTGATAAAAGCACCGAACAACAAAAAAGTTCCATAGCTCGTGAAAATTTTCCTTGACGGGTTGCATTGGCCGTTGTATTTTAGCAAATTGCAACTTTTTCGCAGTTTCGCGGATGCACCTGAAGGAG
>CAVBAM010000197.1:0-3674 GCA_963593315.1 Candidatus Methanomethylophilaceae archaeon
TCACAAGATCGACCATTAATCAGGAGGCCGAAGGCCGACACATATTTCAAAGCGGAACACGGGCCGGCGGGCCAAATCCGCCCGATATTCCGGCTTCGCTGGAAGCGCGCTCTTGCGAACGCGCCTACGAAAATCCTGGCGGGAGCGTTAAACTCGCCGGCTGGCCGAACGCCCCTTAGTTGTACGTCGGAATGATGTACTGGTAATCGGGCGCGATACCGTTGTAGTCGTAGAACGACGCCATAACCGAAGCGATGGACGCCGCCCAGTTGGGATCGGTGGCGTACTCATGGCTTGATTTCTGCCCCGTTGCGATGGTGTACTGCGGGTCGTACCGCATCTCGAACAGCGTCTTCTGATCGCAGTTCAACGCAGTACCGACCAGCGTGCGCCCTGAGTTGATGTACCCCTTGCTGATGACCTGCGCACCGCCCATGAGTGCCTCGCGCACCGACGACCAGCCGTTCATCTGCGCATAGTTCATGCCGCTCGTGTACGGGCTGTCGTCGAAGGCGCCCCAACCGAAGAAGTTGTAGTAATTGCCGGCCGGATAGGTGACGCCGTCGAAGGTGTGCTCCTCCCAGTATTCGCCGCTTGAAAGCGAGGAGGTACCCCAGCCCGACTCAATGATGGCGTGCGCCAACAGATACACGGCATCGATGCCGCAGGCGTCGGCGGCATCGATGATGTCCTGCCCATGCCGGCGCAGCGACCCTTCACGCCCGGAGGCGGACGACTCGATGAAGCGGTTGATCTGGTCGGCGGTCACCGTGTTCTTCGCCTGCAGACGGCGCAGGTCGGCGAAACGCAGCAAATTGGTGTTGCCCGACCCGCCGTTCCAGCCCTCGCTGTAGACGTAGCGCTCCTCGACGCCCTGGATGGCGGCGAAGTCGGCGCGGGAGCGACCCATATCGTAGTTGTAGACCGAGGCCTGCAGCGCGCCGGTGACGTCGTTAAAGTTGTAACCGACGCCGTAACGGTCGCTGAAGACGCCGTAGCGCATCGCGCCCTGCTGGTCGGGATCGTAGTAGACAAGCTTTTCCTCGCCGTCAAGCCACTTCCAGCCGCAGAACAGCTCGCCGGTGACGTCGTCGAAGTAGCGCCAGCCGGCAGGCACGGAGCCCTCGGCCGGCACATAGGCCTCGCCGTGCTCCATCTTGCCGGTCACCGCGTCGTAGTAGACGGTCTTCAGGCCGCCGGGAATTTGCCACCCGTACTGCATGGCGCCGCTGACCTCGTCGAACAGATACCAGCCGGTGTGCTCCTCGTCGTAGGTGAGCAGCGCCTCGCTATGCGCCATCTGGCCGGTGATGTAGTCGTAGTAGACCCACTTCCAGCCGTCGCCGCCCTCGACGAGACGCACGCCCTTGGCCATTTCCCCGGTGATCTCGTCGAAGAAGTACCAACCGCCGTAGCGGCAGTCCTCGCCCTTGACCATATGGCCCTCGGAATCGTAGCGCACCCACTTGTTCGATGCGGGCAGGTAGACGTCTTTGTCGCGCGCCATCGTACCGTCGGCGTCAAACCAATACCAGGCGTTGGATTCGGGGTCGTAGGCTTCCTTGGAGGCGGCCATCACGCCGTCGTCGTACCAGTAGCGCTCGCCGTTGCGCTCCACCCAGCCGTTCAAAGCGGAAAGCCGCTGATCGTCCCCGTCCTCGCCCTGCTCGGCTTCCGCAGCGTCGGCTGCGGCATTGCCGGCAGCAGGAGAATCCGCAAGCTCACCGGCTTCAGAGACACCGGACGAACCGGCCTCGGCATCGGCATCGACCAGATCGGCAGCGGAAAACGCACCGCCGTCGGCACCCTCGCCCGAAGCTGTGATGGTGGAATCGCCGGCAAGATCGCCCGCGGTCGAGGCGGCACCCGAGGCTGCACTCGCGCCGTCGACGACCACCACCCGCGCAGACGCCGATTCGGCCGTCTCTTCCTGAGCGAACGCCGTCGCCGCTGCGGGGGCGCCGGCAAGTGAAACCATGACGGCCGCCGCGACGACGGTCGTCCTCCCCCTCATGCGAAACGCTTTCCGATCCATTGCCTCTCCTATCTTTTCCCGCAGCGAATCCTTGCCGCCGCAACGCGGGGAAAGCCCCGCCGCAGCTGCTCGGTCGCGCCCCGCGAATACGGGGTCGTTCGAAACAAGCGACTCCGAGTTTGCGTATCAACCTATAAAAGGGCGCACATAAGCCACCCACCCTCATGGTACCCGCCCCCTAGAACTGGCCGGGCGCAGGCAATCGAAACCACCAAGCCACCGCAAGATGTCCACCGTATCGGGGAGATACTATGCAGACCTGCGCAATTGCTATACCCGTACGACCTTCCTACCGTAAACTAAGGGGTCGTCAGCAATGTGTTGCACGATATCAACGGGGATTTTCACGGCATCAACGCCGCTAGCAGGGACAGATATGACGAAGAAGCGCATCGGATATTTCGACATCGCAAAATGCATCGCCATCTTGTTCATCATCGTCGGCCACACCGGCATCATCTACCCCGAGACCATGCCGGGCGGCATGCCGCAGAAGCTCGTACATTTCGCCTTCACGTTCCATCTTCCCGTGTTCTTCATCGCCAGCGGCTACTTCTTCAAGCTCGACACCGTCCTGTCCAAGCAATTCTTTAAGAAAGCCTGGAAGAACATTCTCACGCCGTATTGGGTCACGTGCGTCATCATCCTCATTGCCTCCATGGTCATAGCGGTCGCGTTCGGCACCAGCTTAATTGCCGAGATGAGATGCTGGGTACCGGCGGCTCTCTACGGCGCGGGCGCGGAAAACCCGGGCATGCTCGTCCCCGTTTACCGTATCGGCGGCATCTGGTTTTTGCTGGCGCTGTTCTGGGCGCAGATAATCATCCTCACCGCCGAGCGCCTCCCCAAGCCGGGGCTGTGGATATGCGGCCTGTTCATACTCGGATGGCTTGCATCCCAATGCATCGAGCTGCCCTGGTCCATCCAGTCAGGCATCTGCGCGGCGCCTTTCGTCTACGCCGGCGCCCTGGCGCGCAAGCACCAAATTCTGGAAAAGGACGGCCCCGGCGCAACGGCGGCGACCGTTGGATGCGCGATAGTGTGGCTCTTCTACATCGCAACGGCTAACCTCGACATGTCCTTCGCCGTGTTTGCCCTGCCCAACGGGCTGCTCGACCTCATCGGGTCCTTCGCGGCGGCCTATGTGGTCTTCCGCGTCTGCCGCTTTATCGAGAACCATGCCGCACGACCATCGAAATTCATGGAATGGATTGGGCGCAACACCCTGGCCATCTTCTGTCTGCACATCGTCGAGGACAACGCGATGGGGCCGGTCTGGCACGAGCTCATCAACCTCCTTGGAGCCGCCTTGCCGCACGCCGGATGGCTCGCCTTCCTGGTCATACGCCTTGCGTTCATCGCAGTTGAATGTGCCATCGTTTACTGCATCCCCCGCCTAAACGGGGTTTACTTCCCCAGCAGACGACCGAAACCGAAGACCGCCGGACGCTCCACCCACACAACCGCCACCGCCCGGTAAAACAAGAAGGACCAAAACGGAATGACGATCCGCAAACCAGAACCCACGCTCCGCCGTCCGCAGCCCGCAAGCAGCAGCGACGCCAATGCCGCAGTCAAGCCTGTCGCCGTCGCAAACGCATTGCTCGTCATCGCCCAGGTATGCGGCGTGCTTGCGCTC
>CAVBAM010000198.1:0-3659 GCA_963593315.1 Candidatus Methanomethylophilaceae archaeon
CGCACCACGCTTCGATATGTCCGCAGCCCGCACCATAGAGCAAGTATACCCGCTCACCCGGCCCGTCTGCAGGTCGCACAAGCCCTACGCCAACCGATACCTGGTTTTCGGGCCCTTACCGCTGCGAACGACCAACCCCTGATCAACCAACTCGGAAAGACGCCTCGTCAGCGTTCTCGCGGATATGCCAAGCTTCGACGAAATTTCCGCCGGCGCCGTGCTGCCCTCCTGGGATATGAAGCCGAGAATCGCCCCTTGTTCGCTTCCCTGCTTCGTGCTGCTCGGTTCCACCAGATGATCAGCACGCGAAACCGACCGCGGCATCACATCAGGCACGGGCACCCTGGCATCGAAGAAATCGCCGTCGGTCAATACCGGGTCTTGCCCCGTATAAAGACGCGAGTACTTATAGAGCTTGCGCGTGCCGCTTCCCAACCGCTCGGAACGGCCGATCTGCGCGAAGAAGCTTGCTATCACGGGGTTCTTCGGCGTAGGGTCGAAATTGTCGAGCGTCACCGGGTGCGAATATGCCGAACGACTTGCGTTACGTGTGGAAACGTAGCCTCGACCAATTTCAAACTTCGCCATATACGGGCTCGAGTATTCCCGATGCATGAGCGTGTTCGCAACCAGCTCGCGCACGATAACGGCGCGCGGGCTCACACGCTGCACCCCATCAAGCGCGAAGGCGTCGGGTAGCCACTTCTCGCCAAATTCGGCAAGCTGGTCGTAGGCGTCAATGAGGTTGGTTTGCACGGTCAGCCTGTCGTCGTAGCGATCGGTATCTTCACGACGCAACAACGCCTCAGTCCGATAAGCCGGCGCAACATCGAAGATGAGGTCGTCGCTTCCCACAAGAAGAGCGGCAGCGAGCGTGAAGCCCTGCTCGCCCGTTTCCGCATCTCGCGACCAAAGACGCGCAGCACGAAGAAGCTCGTCGTCGTCCATGGTGGCCCACGGATGCGAGCCGGAATGCGCGATAGCCGCCAGTTTGCGCGTGCGCTCCAACAGATCAGGCCGCAAGTCGTCCTTTGTAATCCATGGGTACACGCGGCGCTCGGTATACAGGCCGCGCTTGCGGATGGCGAGGCTTGATATCTGAATATCGCTCGTCAGACGCACATCCACGTCGGCCACGCGGTCGAACACCTCGCCCTTGAATCGATAGGTTTCCGGACCCATGGGAACCCAAACCCGAATCACGGTACGCCCATTGCCGAGGGTGATGCGTTCGAACTCCACCGTCGGCGAAGGGCTGAACAGCTTCGGATTACTGGTGACGTTGACCAAGTTTCGCTCCAGTTGAAGGACAAGAGCGTCGTCCACGCCCGCAACGTCCCCGCCGTCGGTCACTCCAAGTAGGATGGTGCCGCCCTGCCGATTTGCGAAGGAGCACACCGTCTCGAAGACATCGCGCTCGATTTTGTCGCCGCCGCACCTCTTGAATTCAAGGGACATCCCCTCGCCTTGCGCAATCAGGCTTTCCAGTCTCCGAACGTCCATGCCGCCTCCCTTCATCACGCCAATTATGGCACAAATCACGCCACCAACTTGGCGCGATTGCCCGAATATGGCGCGATTAGTGGCGCGATATGCCGCAGGCCACTTTTCCTGCGCTTTCGCCCTTACAGAAGCCTTGCGTAATCCTGCGTCTGATGGAAGAACGCGATGATGTCCACTTCGTCTTCGTCGCATACATACAAAGCAACATACCCGCAAACCAAAGCCTTGCGAACGCCTTTTGCGGCAAGGCGCCTCTCTTGGCAGAGCGGGTAGAGACCGGGAAAGTCGGCAACTGCATCCACGAATTCGTCGAATTCATCAAGCAAAGCCACCGCCGCAGAAGGCTCGCGCAGAACGCGATCGATATAGGAGCACGCTTCCGCAATCGCCACTTGGGCAGCCTCGGCGACAAGAACCTTATGCGCCATGTGCCGCCCGCAAGTTCTCGATTACCGTTTTCGCGTCGGCGGTACGCCCGGCACGAACTTCGTCAAGCCCCCGCTCGACGACGTCATACAAACGCGCACGCGCCGCTTCCCTACGCAGCCCCTCGTACACCTCCGGCGACATGGAAACGAGAGCCTCACGGCCGTTTTTTGTAACGATGACCGGTTCGGCTGAATTCGTCACCGTGTCGGTGAATTCAGCCGTATTCTTCATATCCTTGATAGGCACGCAAACAGGCAAAGCAACCTCCTTCGTAAAATACCATGATTCTGGTATCATACCATAATTGAGGTATTTAGGGGTTAATTCGTGCGATCAAAACTAATCGGAACCTTCCGATTAGTTAAGCAGAAGCAGTGCTTGCCGGGAGTTCCCTGGTAATCTAGTCGGCAAACTTGGTAATAAGCTTTTTCGCCTTGAACAGCTTCGCGCCAAGGTACTCATCTTTCTTTTCGCCTTGCTGCTCGTAATACCGCAGAACCTTCAGGCATAGTTTTTTCTTGGCGTCTGTGTTGTGCTCGATTTTCTTTCTGCGAATCGCGGACGTGATTTGGCGTTCGATTTCACGCATCGCGGCAGCCCGATTTGCGCAAAGATTCGTTTGCGGCGAATTGAGGCCCAGGGTCTCCTGAAGATCGCGACGAATCGCCTTATCGCCGGCATCGATTCTCCCATCACGACGATGTATCCCCGCGTTCTGCTGGGCAGAACATCGGGCGACTTGCCACCTTGCCTCCAAAGACGATCGGTCCCATATCGGGCAAGAATCGGCAGAACTAGGCTGCCGTCTCCATCGGCTACGCGCTTCTGGTAGTACTCGCCAACGCTGATTATGCTAGTGGCGTCGGCTCTGGTCATGCGCGCCTTAGCGCCGTTCAAAGCGCGCGACCATTCAATCTCATTGCTATGGACCATTCCGCTTGCTCCGATGAAGACCGGAAACTGCGATTGGACATCGGCCATGTCCCCTTGCGCAACGAAGACCCTACGCGCGTCGTCCGGGGAGATAGAGGGTGCCGTAGCGTTTTCCAGCTTTTGAAATAGCGAACCAAGCGCAATGCCTGCGGCGTCGACAATCGTGCTCTTACCACTCCCGTTGTCGCCAACGAGCACAGTAAGATGAGGGTCGAAATCAATTTCGCACGATTCGAACTTACGAAAGTTGCGAAAGAATGCCTCGCATCAGAATATCGGGATCTCGTCCCTTAGGAACTGCTCGACCGGGGTGTTGGCGTCGCCGACAACGATGGGCTTGGCACCGGAGTTCTCCTTGAGGAATTTCGTCATGCCGCTTTTCGAGATGCGCCCGCTTTTCACCTCGATGGCCGCCAGCGCACCGTCGCTTCGCTTCGCGACGAAATCGACTTCAAGATTGCCATCGCGCCACCAGTACAGATCGAAACCTTCCACGTGAGAGCGCGCAATAAGGCGCGCGCCTACCGCCGTCTCAACCAAATGCCCGCGCAGCGACGGATCGGCAAACAAATCGCCTGACCCGCGCCACATGGCGAACATCAGCGACGGATCATGCACCATCAGCCTCGGCGAGCTTGCCCGCGACCTCACCTGCTTCGAATCGTATTTCTGCAGCCCGCTCATCATGCCGGCCTTCGACAGCAAATCGAGGTAATGGCGCACCGTGTCGGTATTCCCCTTGTCGTCAAGTTGGCCCAACAGCTTGCGATACGAAATCTCCTGCGCCGAATACT
>CAVBAM010000199.1:0-3648 GCA_963593315.1 Candidatus Methanomethylophilaceae archaeon
TTGTTGTTCGCAGCGGCGAGGGAGGGGAGGCCGGGGTCCTTTCGCTTTCCCGGGAGTTCGTGCACCGTTTCTGGGACGGCGACATCGAGTGGTGCTTCGGCCGCCTTGCCCCCGACTTTTCCTGGATCGGGGCTCAATGCGAGCAGTTTGACATGGGCCGTGACACCTTCCGCGTCGTGCATGCGCAGGTGGCACGGGAGATCCCCAACATCATCCTGGTTGACGAGGAGTACCGCTGCCTGCCGTTTTCGGCTCAGGGCGTATTCGTCGTGATTGGCCAGTATCTTGCCTACACCGACCCGGCCAGCGACATGATAGCCGCCGACAAGCAGCGCGTCACGCTGGTGTGGCAGCGCGGCGAAGACGGTTTCATGCTTGCGCACTACCACGTTTCCAACCCGCTCAAGCCCTCGTTGCTTGGCGAGGTGTTCCCGGTGTCGTTCGCGAAGGAGACGTACCGCTTCATGCTCGCGCGCGCCCAGCAGGTCGATTTTCGCAGCTCCTGCGAGCTGCGCGACGTCGAGGGCTCGACGCACTTCATGCATCTGTCCGACGTGGTCTACCTCGAGGCGAGCAAACAGAGCACCGTCGTCCATTGCCTGGAGTCGTCCTTCCGCGTGCGCGGGGGTATCTCCGATATTGCCTCGCAGCTCGACTCGGCCGCGCTGGGGATGCTCGTGCGCACGCACCGCTCCTTCGCGGTCAACGCGCTCTATGTCGAGCGGATAGACCGCGACGCGGTCGTGATGACCACTGGGGCGAAGCTTGCGCTTTCCGCCCGCCGCCGCGCCGAGGTGGAGGAGCGCATCATCGCGGCCAGGCGTTAGGGCCTTCAGGCGGTTTTGGCGGCTCTCGGCCGGCAAAGCGCCCGCCGCCGCGCGTTAGGGCGCGAAGAATTGATGCAACGATGCGTGCGAGCGATTCGCGCGCATCGTTTTGCTGATACCATGGACAAGCTATGGATAAAGAACTCAACGACATCGAAGAAGTTGCCGCCCGCGTCGCAGATGCGCGCGGCTTCCTGCACATAGACGACAAGACGGCGCAACT
Source organism: Candidatus Methanomethylophilaceae archaeon (assembly GCA_963593315.1). Taxonomy (GTDB): domain Bacteria; phylum Actinomycetota; class Coriobacteriia; order Coriobacteriales; family Eggerthellaceae; genus Senegalimassilia. The sequence goes on from CAVBAM010000199.1 coordinate 1,051, forward strand.
TGTAGCGCTCGACGCCCAGATAGCCGAGCCGGGCTTCTGGGACGACGCCGCCCGCGCGCAATCGGTTTCGAAGCAGGCGAGCAGCCTGCGCGACACCATCGCCGACTACGAGCGTGCCGAAGGGCTGCTCGACGACGCCCGCGCCGCACTCGAGCTGGCGGGCGAGGACGAGGCGTTCGCCGAGGAGGCCGCCGCCGCCTTAGGCGCGCTTAACGAGCTGCTCGATCAGTTGGAAATCACCAGTTGGTTTTCCGATCGCTTCGACGACGGCGACTGCATCCTCACCATCAGCCCCGGCCAGGGCGGTCTGGAAGCGCAGGACTGGACGGAGATGCTCTACACCATGTACACGCGCTATGCCGACTCGAAGGGCTGGAAGGTGCGCGTGCTCGATGCAACCCCCGGCGCCGAGGCGGTGGGGCTCAATCGCGCGACGGTTCAGGTGGAGGGCCGCTTCGCTTACGGCATGCTCAAAAGCGAGCTGGGCGTGCACCGTCTGGTGCGCATCAGCCCCACCGACGTCAAGGGCCGTCGCCACACCACGTTCGCCGCGGTCGAGGTGTTGCCGGTGCTGCCCGACGACATCGAGGTGGACCTCAACCCCGCCGACGTGCGCGTGGACGTCTACCGCTCGTCCGGCCCGGGCGGGCAGTGCGTCAACACCACCGACTCGGCCGTGCGCCTGACGCACATGCCTACCGGCATTGTGGTCACGTGCCAAAACGAGAAGTCGCAGCTGCAGAACAAGGATGCGGCGTTCCGCGTCCTGAAATCCAAGCTCTACGAGCTGGAGGAGCAGAAGCGCCGCGACCAGATAGACGAGCTGCGCGGCGAGCGGATGGACAACTCCTTCGGTAGCCAGATACGCAATTATGTTCTGTTCCCGTATCAGCTGGTGAAAGACGTGCGCAGCGGTGTGGAAACCGGTAATGTGGACGCCGTGCTCGCCGGCGACATTGACCAGTTCGTCGTCGGGTACCACAAATGGAGGGTTTCGCAGTAAGGCCCCACGCCGCAGTCGCGGCGGGCGGGAAGAATATCGGATCAATCGAACCTTGAAGGAAAGGACGATCGAATGTGTGAGCTTGAGCAGCGTGCGAGGGATATGCGCATCGACATCGTGCGCATGATCGCCGAGGCGGGAAGCGGGCACCCGGGCGGGTCGCTGTCGTGCACGGACATCCTCACCGCACTGTACTTCGGCGGCGTGATGAACCACGACCCGGAAAACCCCTCCGAGCCTTCGCGCGACCGCTTCGTGCTGGCGAAGGGCCATGCCGCGCCGGCGCTGTATGCCGTACTCGCCCATGCCGGCTACTTCCCGCGCGAGGAGTTGCGCACCCTGCGCAAGCTCGGCACGCGCCTGCAGGGCCATCCGGACTGCCGGCTGTGCCCGGGCGTCGAGGTTTCCACCGGATCGCTCGGCCAGGGCCTGTCCATCGCCTGCGGCATGGCGGCGGGCCTGAAACTCGCCGGGGGCGACCAGGGCGTCTTCTGCCTGCTCGGCGACGGCGAGTGCGAAGAGGGCCAGGTGTGGGAGGCTGCCATGTGGGCGGCTCATTCCAAGCTCGACAACCTGGTGGCCATCGTGGACCGCAACCATCTGCAGATTGACGGCGACACCGCGGACGTGTGCGACCCGGGCGACGTGGCGGCGAAGTTTGCCGCGTTCGGCTGGGATGCCCGCCGCGTGGACGGCCATGACATCGATGCGCTTGTGCGCGAGCTTTCCGCTGCGAAGGCCGACCGCTCCGGCGTTCCGCACGTGCTTGTCGCCGACACCGTCAAGGGCAAGGGCGTGTCGTTCATGGAAAACCAAGCCGGCTGGCATGGCAAGGCTCCCAACGCCGAGCAGGCCGCCCAAGCAATCGCCGAACTTGAGTCCACGGGTAAGGAGGCCTAACGTGGTAACGCTGGCAAACGAGGAACAGTCCCAGGTCAAGCGCGCCACGCGCGCCGCATACGGCGTCACGCTCGCCGAGCTTGCCGACGCCGGCGTGCCGGTCGTGGCCGTCGATGCCGACCTGACCGGTTCGACCACCACCAAGAAGCTCGCCGAGGCGGGCCATGCCGATCGCCTGTTCAACTGCGGCATCGCCGAGCAGAACATGGTCGACGTCGCGGCGGGCCTCGCCACGTGCGGCAACATCGCCTTCACCGGCTCCTTCGCCGTGTTCGGCACCGGGCGCGCCTATGACCAAATCCGCAATACCGTGTGCTATTCCGACCTGAACGTGAAGATCGCCCCGACGCATGCAGGCGTGTCGGTGGGCCCTGACGGCGGCAGCCACCAGATGCTCGAGGACATCTCGCTGATGGCGGGCCTGCCCCACATGCGCGTGCTCGTCCCGGCCGACTATGCTGCGGCCTGCGCGGCCATTCGTCTGGCTGCCGAAACCCCCGGCCCCGTGTATGTGCGCATGGGCCGCGCCTCGGTGCCGGCAGTCTACGCCGACGGCGTGGAGCTCGAGCTCGGGCGCGCCTACGTGCTGCGCGAGGGCACCGACGTGACCATCGTTGCGGCCGGCGTGGAGGTCGAGCAGGCGCTCATCGCCGCCGACGAGCTTGCCGAGCAGGGCATTTCCGCGGAAGTCATCG
>CAVBAM010000200.1:0-3620 GCA_963593315.1 Candidatus Methanomethylophilaceae archaeon
CTAGTATATCGGAAAGGCCCGGATTGAAACGGCATTCGTCGGCGATTTTTATAAAGGGCGCAGATGTCGGCATTGTCGGCCAGGCGGGGATAGCCGAATGGACGGAAAGGCCGGCAACCGAATATCTTGGAGCAGCGACGCCAAGCGCTAACGAAACGCCCACGAACCGACACGCGACGGTGCCGATTAGCCCCATAGGCAGGTTTGGCGAGGGAAAGCGCGAAGAGTAGGGCTATACTTCACAAGGCGAATTAAACAACGTTCCAAGAAGGGGTTTGCATGGCGATGAAATTCGAGCTGGTAACCGATTCCTGCTGCAACCTCACCGAAGAGGTCATCGACGAGTACGGCCTGCATGTGCTGCCCCTCACGTTCATGGCCGATGGCGAGGACACCGTGTACCAAAGCTATTTAAAAGGCGCGAAAACCGACCTGGGTCAGTTTTACAAGATGATGCGCGACGGCAAGGTGTTCCGCACGTCGCTGCCGAACCTCGCCGAAACCGAGGCGCTGTTCCGCGAGCTGCTCGACGCCGGCCGCGATATCTTATACCTCGGCTTTTCCAGCGGGCTTTCGGGGACCTACGAAGCAACTGAGCTGCTCGTGCAGCAGCTGCGTGGCGAATATCCCGAGCGCAAAATCCTCACGGTCGACACGCTGGCGGCCTCCGGCGGCGAAGGCCTGCTTGTTTGGCATGCCTGCCAGCACGCCCAAGCCGGCGAAGACATCGACGCGGTCCATGCGTGGGTCGAGGAGAACAAGCTTCGTCTCGCGCATTGGTTCACCGTCGACGACCTCATGTTCCTGTGGCGCGGCGGGCGCGTTTCGAAGACGAGCGCCTGGGCCGGCACGCTGCTCAACATCAAGCCGGTGCTGCATGTCGACGACGCCGGGCACCTCATTCCCAAGGAAAAGGTACGCGGGCGCAAGAAAAGCCTGCTCGGGCTGCTCGACCACATGGAAAAGTCGGCAACGGCGCCCGTGGCCGACCAGATGGTGTTCATCAACCATGGCGACTGTCTTGACGAGGCGCAGTGGCTAGCTGAGAAAATTCGCGAGCGTTTCGGCGTGAAGAACATCATGATCAACTACGTGGACCCGGTCATCGGCGCCCACTCCGGCCCCGGCACCATGGCGCTGTTCTTCTTAGCTTCGAGCCGCAATTAAGCTGTTTTCAGGAGGGGCGTCATCGCCCCTCTATTTGTAATCGGCGGGGTTCTTCGCGGCGGTGCCGGTGGTGTTGGCGGCGTTGCGCAGTTCGTGGCCGTATCGTACCGCGCTCTCGCCGAAGCGGTTTTTCACCAGGTCGGTGGCCGCAAGCAGGCCTCGACGCTTGCCCTCGTCGGCGATACGGGGACGCGCCTCATGCCCGTTCGGCGCGACATCTGCCACATCGAAGAGGCTTTCCTGAACCGCCTGCGCCCCGTCGAATCCACCTACCGCCACGCCGATCAGGCGCACGGGGGTGCCAGGGTTCCATAGCTCGTCGAGCATGCGACACAGCAAGGGAGCGAAGAGCAGCTCGTCGTCGGTCGGGTTGTCCAACTTGCGCTGCACCGAGCGCGTGGTCCGGTCGATAAAGCGTATGCGTAGCGAGATGGTCGATCCGCGCAAGCCTTTCTGCCGCAATCGGCGCCCGACCTTTGCAGCCTGCGTGCTGATGGCAGCCTCGATGTCGACGCGCGAGGTAAGGTCGTCCGCGAAGGTCATCTCGTTCGACACGGACTTCACGGCCTCGTCCTGCTTCACCGGCGTTTCATCGAGCCCGCAAGCGCGCAAATACATGGTGCGCCCGTTCTTCCCGAAAAGACGTTCCAGGCGAGGCATTCCCTCAAGCACCAGCTGCCCGAGCGTTTCGATGCCGCGGGAGCGCAACCGCTCCTCGGCCGCCTTGCCGATACCGCTCATCGCACGCACGGGCAGCGGGTCGAGAAATGCGCGCTCGGTCCCCGGGAACACCACGGTAAGACCGCGCGGTTTGTCCATGTCGGAAGCGATTTTCGCCACCGTTTTCGAGGTTCCGACGCCAACCGAGCACGTCACGCCGAGGGCCTCCACCCTCTCCCGGATGCGCTCGGCGACGCTCACCGGGTGCTCGCGGTTCGCGCGTGTGGGGGTGACGTCGAGAAACGCTTCGTCGATGCTCACTTGCTGCACCGAAGGCGTTTCATCCGCGAGGATTTGCATAACCTGCGCGCTAACTTCCTTGTAGCGCGCGAAGTTGCCCGGCGCCCAGATGGCTTGCGGGCACAATCTGGCGGCCTGCGAGGCCGGCATGGCGGAATGGACGCCGAATCTGCGCGCCTCGTAAGAAGCCGTGGAAACGACGCCGTGACGGGCTGCGTCTCCCCCGACGATGACCGGTTTGCCGCGCCAAGCCGGGTGGTCAAGCTGCTCGACGGAGGCGAAGAAGGCGTCAAGATCGACGAGCAGAATGGCACGCCCCGTCCACGGCGCAAGTCCGCCGTAGGCCTCCGACGCGGGATGGGATTGCGACGCAGAGGCGCCCTCCTCGCGGGTGTCGCGTTCAGCCGCCAACGCGGTATCGTTATGTCTTTCCGTCTCGCTCATGAGCCTAGTCTAGCATGGAAGCCGGCGGCCTATTTCTGTGCTAGCATTACGTTTCCAGGCAATGCAGAACCATTCGAGGGGAGGAACCGTGACATTCGAGATGCGCAGCGTCGGCGCCCTTGCATACGGGGCCGCCGCGAAGCTGGAGAAACCGCCTATCCTTCCCTGCACGCCGGCCACCGCCATCGACTGGTTCGACTTCTCCCAAACCTATAATCCGCTCGGCACGCCGGAATCGTTCGTGGCGGCCATGCACGCCATCGGCAAAGAGGGCGTGAATGTTGAGCAGACCGAGCGCGCGCTCTCCGAGCTTCCGCAGCTGCTTGCGCAACGCTATGGCGTCGGGGCCGACAACGTCGCGGTGACCGGCTCGCCCAATGAGGTGCTTGCCGCCACAGCCGAAATGCTCACGCCGACCGCCGTTGGCATCCCCATCCCGTCGCGCGACACTTATCGCAAGCTGTTTGCGCAGGCAGGGCATGAAATCGTCAATATCGTCAATCCCGACGGCACGGTCACCCCCGAACCGCTGCCCGCGCACACCGGCGAGCGGGCCATCAAGGCCGCGGTACTTTCGAACCCCGGATTCCCCACAAGCCGCCTTCTGCCACGCCATACTCTGCGGACATATCTTTCCACCTGCGACTGGGTGGTGGTCGATGAACGCGGAATCGACCTTACGCTAGGCGGCGAAAGCGTTGCGGAAATGGTGCTCGACCGACCCAACCTCATTGTCGTCGCGTCATTCACGGACACATATTCCCTACCCGGCCTGCCGCTGTCCTGCGCCATTGCGCATCCAGCCACGGCCGCGCGCCTGCGTGGGGCGCTCAAGGCCCCTTCGTCTCCGCGCCTTGCAGCCGCCTTCGCGCGCCTGTCCATTGCCCATCCCGAGCTTTTGGAGCGCACGCGCGAGCTGTGCGAGACGGAAATCCCCTGGATGCAGTGCATGCTGTCGCTGGTGCCCGGCATCACCATTTTCCCCGCTGAGGCGAACTATGTAATGTGCTCGTACGCGCCCGGCCCGAATTTGCACCTGGGTGCTGCCG
>CAVBAM010000201.1:0-3620 GCA_963593315.1 Candidatus Methanomethylophilaceae archaeon
TTCATGCACAGGGCGCGGGCGATGGCGACGCGCTGCTGCTGGCCGCCGGAAAGCTCGCAGGGGACCATGTCCTCCTTGCCCTCAAGCCCCATCCACGCGAGCAGTTCGCGCGCACGGGCCTCCACCTCGTCGGCGGGACGCTTCTGCACGGTGATGGGGGCATCCATCACGTTCTTCAGCACCGTGTAGTGCGGGAACAGGTTGAAGTTCTGGAACACCAACCCGAAGCGGCGTTTCGCTTGCGCGAGCGCCTCTTTGCCGGCGTAAACGGCGCCCGACCCGCTATCGGTGGTCACGACGGTGTCCGCGTAGGACAGGTTGCCCCCGTCGAGCGTCTCGAGCATCGTCAGGCAGCGCAAAAGCGTCGACTTGCCGCAGCCCGACGGACCGATGATGCCCACGACCTGCCCCTTCTCCACCGAAAGGTTGATATCCTTGAGCACCTCGACATCGCCGAAGCTCTTCTTCGCATGCGAAAGCGAAACGAGCGGTGTAGCCATATGCATCCTTTCCGATATGCGCACGCGCGCTAGTCGTGGTAGTAATCGAGCTTTTTCTCAACCTTGTTCAGCACCAGCACCACCACGAAGTTGAACACCCAGTAGATAGCGGCGGCGACCACATAGGGGAACATGCTCGTTTGCGCGGCGGCGATGGCCTTGGCCTGCGTGAACATTTCCATGATGCCGAGCACGAACGCCAGCGAGGTGTCCTTGACCAGCGTGATGATCTCGTTACCCATGGCTGGCAGGATACGCTTGATCACCTGCGGGAGAATGATCTTCATGAACGTCTGGGTCTTCGTGTAGCCGAGCATCTGCGCGGCCTCGTACTGTCCGCGGGGGATGGACTGGATGCCGCTGCGGTAGATTTCGCCGAAGTAGGCCGCATAGTTCAGGATGAAGCCGATGCAGCAGGCGCCGTACTTCCAGTCCGTCGGCATGGCGATATGGAAGATGTAGTACGGGCCGAACATCCACATCATCAGCTGCAGCATCAGCGGCGTGCCGCGCATGATGGAGATGTAGAGCTGCACGAGCAGAGACAGCGGCTTGAAGCGGCTCATGCGGCCGAGGGCGACCAGCACGCCGAGCGGCAGCGCGCCCACCAGCGTCACCACGAAGATAACGGCCGTGAACTGCAGGCCCGAAAGCAGAAGGCCCATCATCGTCCCGAATTCCATAGCGATCCTTCCAACGTCTTCCGCGGCAAACCGTCTTTGCGCGGCGAAGCGCCAGGGGGCTCCCCGGCGCTTCGTGATCCGTTATTCTTGCTGCTCATGCGCGCGAACACTATGCCGCGCACCTTTGCCGGCGGGCGCAATCCTCTTCCGGCGGGCGCTCCTCAGCGTTTACTTGCCGAGCACCCAGTTGTCGTAGGACAGGCCGTAGTCGGCGTACTTCTCGCACAGCTGCTTGACCGTGCCGTCGGCGTCAAGCTCCTTGAGGGAGGCGGTCACCTTGGCGGCAAGCTCGGTCTCGCCCTTCTTGAAGCCGACCGCGTAGTGCTCGGAGGACAGCGGCTCGGAAAGCTGCGTATACTTGCCCGGGTTCTGCGCGATCTGGTACTGGGCGATGGACAGGTCGCAGGCCACGGCGTCGATCAGGCCGGAGTCGAGCTGCATGAACGCGTTGTTGTAGTCGGCGATGGTCTGCGGGGCGCCACCGGCGAACGTCGCGGCAACGCTAGCCTGATCGCCCTCAAGCACGTCGAGGGCGGCGGAGTCGACCTGGGTCATGACCGTCTTGCCGGAAAGGCCGGCGAAGTCGGAGATGCTGCTGCCGCTCTTCACGACGACGACCTGCTCATTGAGCATGTAGGCGTCGGAGAAGGTGTAGCCGTCCTCGCGGCCCTCCATGGTGAAGCCGTTCCAGATGCAGTTGATGTTGCCCTGGGCAAGCAGCGCGTCCTTCGCATCCCAGTCGATGGGCTGCAGCTCGACCTTCCAGCCGTTCTTCTCGGCCACGGCCTGCGCCAGGTCGAGGTCGAAGCCAGTCGCCTTGCCGTCGTCGCCGATGAAGCCGTAAGGCGGGTAGCTCTGATCGAAGCCGACGACCAGCGTGAAGTCGCTGGAAGATGAGTCGGTTGCCGCCTTGGTGTCGGAGCTTGACGAGCCCGAGCAACCGGCGAGCATGGCGCACGACAGCGCCGCCGCGGCCGCACAGGCGGCGATTGCGAGGAGTTTCTTCTTCATTCGTTCCACCTTCCCTTGCAGGCGGGGCCTTCGGGGTTCCGCCCTTGGAGTACTTTACTACACTAAAGTGATGGAGTGCAGTATACCAAAGGAGCCACCGCCGTCAACGGCTGCGCAAACTATTTCTTGAAGGAGGAGAGAATTCCCGGCCGACGGCCCGGCTTGGGCAGGTATAGGAACCGCGGCTCGAAATCGAATAGCTCGGCGAGCGGCACGTCATCTTCAAGGATCAGGCATTTTTTCATGCAGGCGTCGACGCACAGCCCGCACTGCACGCAGTCGGCCGCCGAAAACTCCAGGAAACTGCCCCCGTCGGGCGTGCCGTCGGCGTTCGGGGAAGGCTTGATCGCGCTTTTCGACAGCGCCCCGGTCGGGCAGAACACGGCGCACATGCCGCAGGCGTTGCACACCGACGCGTCGATGCTTACGCGGCCGAACAGGCGCGTATGCAGCACCTCGGCCGCAGGCTGCCCCAAGCGGTCCATCGCATCGAGCACCTGGGCATGCCGGCGCTCGGAAAGCTGCGGCAGGGAGCCGCTCTTGCCCGCGCCAAGCTGTTCGCGCAGGGTTTTCGCCGACTGTTTCATGCCGAGGTTCTTGCGGATGACCAGGTTCGCAGTCTTCTCGGCCGCGCTGGCCGTCCACGACCCGGCCGAAGTGAAGAACCCGCGGCGGGACTCGCCGAGCAAACTTGCGCTGTCGGCAAGCTCAAACCCCGCCGGAAATTCAGACGCGCGCTCGACGCGCAACGCCGACCCCTGCGCCGCCAGCAGCGCATCGGTGGAAGCCACGGTGGCATCCACCCCCGGCGACGTGGCGCGGTATTTGCACGTGGAGCAATCGCCATCCACTAACGTGATGCTTTGCGCCCCGCAGGCCGCCAAGCCGACCAGCAGGGCCTCCCCCACGCGCGCCAGGCACGGCACTTCGGCGAACTTGCGTGGATCAGCAACGCCGCGAGCGGCAATGCGGGCGCAGGCCACCACGGCCCGGCCCTCCCCCGCCGCATCCATCGCGCGCGCAGCCGCCTGCTCAAGTTCCTCGTCAAGCGGCTCCGTTGACACGAGCGCCTCGGTGGGACAGACAACCACGCAAGCCCCGCACGACACGCACGTCGCCGCGTTCACGGAAAGGGCGTTGTTATGCACTTCAATGGCGTCGGCGATGCAGGCGTCGATGCACTTGCGGCACGACGAGTTGCGGTTGCGCACGGCAACGCAACGCTCCGGCACGGCGATGACGGCCTTACCCTCAAGTTCTTCGGCAACCTCGATGATATCCGCGATATTCGGCATGCTTCCCCCCGAACGTACCCTCAACGCACCTGGTCGTGCGACCTACTTCTCCTCCTGCGCGGCAACAACCTGTTCCAGGGCCGCAAGCTCCTCGGGCGTGTTCGCATTGATGAAGCAGCCGCCCATCGGCT
>CAVBAM010000202.1:0-3614 GCA_963593315.1 Candidatus Methanomethylophilaceae archaeon
GCAGCGAACGGCTCCACCACGGCTTTCGGGCCGCACAGGATGACGGAGAGCCCCTCGTCGGCGGCGAGCGCCTGGGCCACGCCTTCGAGCACGACGTCGGGAGCGTGGTCGCCTCCCATCGCGTCGACGGCAACGGTTACGGTATCGCTCATGTTGTTTCCCCTCCTCGACAACAAAAAAGCCCCCCAGCCGCATCAGATGCGGCACGAGAGGCTCTTCATGAGATGAATCGCACGAGGCTATTCGGTGACGATAACCTCACGGCTCTTGTAGAAGCCGCAGTTCGGGCACACGCGATGCGGAAGCTTGGCTTCGCCGCACTGCGGGCAAACCGAACGGGAAGGAGCCGCGATCTTGTCGTTAGCGCTGCGGCGGGAATGAGTGCGGGCGCGGCCCATTTTTTGCTTAGGTACTGCCATGATCTATCTCCTTGCTCAAATGTCGGGCGCGCTTGCGCTCGTCGTTGCTTAGTAAACACGCAAGGCGGTAGTCTACCAAAAAGAAAGACCTTGCGCAAGAACCACTATATGATGCGTCGCGGTTGCCACGGAGGTTCCACAATTCGCGCATATGCAAAGGTCGCGCGCCCGCTAGCCTTCCAGATCCAAATCCTTCAACGCGGCGAAGGGGCTCACGCGCCCGTCGCTCATACGGGGCACATCGTCGGCGGGCGCAGCCTCGCAGGCGCACGGACCCTCGTTGAGGTTCGCGCCGCAGGTGGCGCACAGGCCCGCGCAATCCTCGTCGCACAGCGGCACCAGCGGCACTTCCACCAAAAGCGCGGCCGTGACGAGCGGCTCGAGGTCCATGATCTTGTCGGCACCGAGCACCTCGAACTCGTCGTCATCCATCCCTTCGGGGCGCGCCTCGTCCTCGGCGAGCAGGAAGTAGCCCTCCACCTCGCCGTTAAGCTCGACCTCGAAATCATCGAGGCAGCGCGCGCACTCGGTGCGGGCGACGCCGCGAGCGCTGCCCATCACGAGCAGGGCATCGCCGGTGTTCGTCACCGTCACGTTCCAGGCGATGGGCGCGTCGAAGCGATAGGTATCGGGACCGGCAGTCAACTCCGGCAAGCTGAGTTCCCCCGCAAAAGAGGAGCTCTCCGTGGTGACGAAGAGCTCCGGCGGGACTTCGAAACGAATCTCGTCCATTACTGGCGGCTCGCCATGGAATTGGCGTTGAGACGGTCGCGGCAGCGACGCACGTTGTTCAGCAGCGTGTCGAGGCTCTGCTCAACATGCCCGAACACCTCGTCGGCGTAGTCTTCCGCGCCGGCGCGCGTCTGGCGTTCCAGTTCACGGGCGTCGGCGAGTAGCTGGTCGGCCTGCTGCTGGGAGATGCGGACGATCTCCTGCTCGGAGGCGATCGTCATAGCCTGGCTCTGAGCGTCCTCAATCATGCGGTTGGCCTCGGCCTCGGCGTCATCGAGCAGGCTCTGACGCTCGCGCACGATTTGGCGGGACTGGGAGAACTCGCTCGGGAACGTGTCGCGAATCTCGTCCATAATCTCGAACGCGGCAGTGATATCCACCTGGCGCAGATTGGTCTTGCCGAACACCGGCTTAGAGTCTTCAAGCAGAATCGAGAGCTCTTCCAAAAGCCCCAAGACCCCTGTTTCGTCCATGATGATCCTTCCACCCCAGGGTTTGTCTGTGTGTACGTTTCGGGTGCACGCATTCGCGAAAATGCGCATGTGCCTTTTTATGATAGCACGTGGGCTGCTCTTGCGAAGTCCGCCTTCAAACCATGCACATACGCGCGACGGGCAGGCGAGGCGCGGGCGACACAGGCGGCGCGCGACGCATAGGCGCGAACGGCGATGACGAATGGGGCCTTGTCGACCCGCACCCGGTACACCTGCCACCTCGCGAGCGCACCGCGCTGCGCAAGTAACCTATTCTTCCGACGCATTCGCCGGCGCGTCCGCGGCCGCCGTCTCGGCCTTCCAGCGCGCCAGGTTTGCCGACCAGCGCATCTGGATGATTTCGAGCACCACCGCGAACACCATGGCGAAGTACACCATGAGCTTCTCCATGTGCATGTCAAGCACCTCGATGCCCGAATTGATGCCGAGGGAGTCCAGGAACAGCAGTACGCCGATCACGCCGATGAACACCAGCGCCAAGATCTTCATCTCGGTGTGTTTGTTGATGAAGTCGGAAATGGCGTCGATGAAGATCATCATGATGAGCACGGCGAACACCACGGCCATGATCATGATGATGAGATGCTCGGCCAGGCCGACCGCGGTGATGACCGAGTCGATGGAGAACACGACGTCCATGACCATGATGGTTGCGATGGCTTGCGCAAGCCCGATACGGCGCTTGCCCGCGCCCCCGTCTTCCTCGCCGGCCTCGGCCTTCTCCTCGGTCAGCGCCAGCACGTCGCGCAGCTCGGCAATGCCCTTATAGATAAGGTAGCCGCCACCCAAGAACAGAACCAAATCACGCACGCTGAAGGCATGGGCGAAGAAGCCCAGATCAACCGTGAACAGCGGGTTGGACATATGCACCAAATAGCTGGCGAAGCACAGGAAGATGCAGCGCGACACCATGGCGCCGGCAAGGCCGAGCTTGCGGCCGATATGCTGCTTTTCCGGGGCAAGGCGGTTGGAGGTGATGGAGATGAACACGATGTTGTCCACGCCCAGCACCACTTCCAGAAACATCAGCGTGATGAGGCTGATCCACGCTTCGGGCGTGGCGAAGATGGAGAGGTCCATGTAGGGTTGCTCCTTGTCGATCGTCTCTCGTCTTGTGCGCCTTAAGGGTTGCCGCAATAAAAAAGACTCGTGGCGCGCCGTCGCTGTGCGAACGGTACGCCACGAGTCTTGCAATTTCAGGTACGCCAGGTCTTGCGACCACGATGTTGAACGCACCGCAGGTATGTCCTGCCTGCTACTCCCCCATGGGCTTTACGTAGGCTACCATGAGCCTGATGCGGGGGCAATGCTATACTGTCGCACGAACACAAACCATCCGGAAGTGCGCAGTGAGGATCCGCATGAACCTGTTCTACCGCAAGCCCGATTACGTTCGGCAAGAAGGGTCCGTCCGTTACCTGGACGCCCTGCATCTGTCCCGCCCCATCTCCATGCCGCGGGCGCAGCTGGCCATCATGGCGGCATTCGTCGTCGTGGGCGTCATCATCGGCGTCAACCTGTACCAGGGCACCATCGGCAGCATGCAGCAAACCCAGCAGCTCAGCCAGGCGACGGTGGAGGAAAACCTCGCGCGCGCCGTCACCTACGACCTGCCGGTGCTGCCCAACCTCGCCGGGTGGGAGGACCAGGAAATCCTCGACTCGTTCACGAACGCCGGCTATACCATCTATAACCAAACCGAGGAAGGCGCCGCGGGGCTTAACCTCATCAAGCTGCCGAGCGACGTGACGCTCGCCGATGCGGCCACCCTGTACGCCAAGGGCGTGGCCTCGCTTGGCGCTTCCGACGCGGCGCGCCTGCTCAACGGCTCGTGGAGCTTCTCGCTCGACCGCAGCGACGGGGAAAGCTACGCGGTGAAGTACGCCGACTTCTCTTCGGCCTCCATCGAGGCCGCCATCTCGGCGGCCATCGCCAGCCAGGGCTTCGACCCTGCCACCACGCCTGAGGG
>CAVBAM010000203.1:0-3602 GCA_963593315.1 Candidatus Methanomethylophilaceae archaeon
CGAGGGGCGGGCGACTGCGGCATTTCGGTTGGATGTGCCCGTTACGTGCTGGTTGGGACTCGCGGTTGCCGTTCGTGGGAAACTTGCCCTTGCTAAAAACGACGATGCGGAGGTACCCCATGGCAGGCTTGAAGGCCGTCCTCTTCGACAACGACGGAACCCTGGTGGATTCCCATGACCTCATTCTGGAGAGCTTCCATCACGCCGGGCCGGCAGTGCTCGGGCGGCAGCTTTCCGACGAGGAATATATGCAGAAGGCGGGACAGCCCCTGAACGTGCAGGTGAAGGACTTCACCGACGACCCGGTTTTGCAGCAGCGCTTCTGCGACGTATACCGCGCGCACAACAAAACGGTGCACGACGCGATGATCAAGGCGTTCCCCGGCACCGGGCATGCTCTTGCGCAGCTGACACATGCGGGACTTGCCGTGGGCGTGGTCACTTCCAAGCGCCACGAAACGGCGGTGCGCGGCCTCGAGATCACGGGGCTGTGGGACTTTTGCGACTGCCTGGTGGGCTGGGACGACATCGAACGCCCCAAGCCCGACCCGCAACCGGTCGAGGTGGGCTGCAAGATGCTGCACGTCGCACCCGAAGAATGCATCTATGTGGGAGATGCGCCCTTCGACCTGCAGGCGGGCAGTGCGGCCGGATGCGCCACGGCAGCGGTGACCTGGGGCATGTTCGACGAAGCGCGCCTGGCCGCCGAGGCGCCGACCCTCATTGCGCGCAGCTGGGACGACCTGGTGCGCGAAATCCTGACACTGCGCTAGTTCGATGGACGCGAGCATGCGCCCCGCTGCGGCCGGCGGGCGCGTGCTATGCTTGCCCGCACAAACGATAGACAGTTCGAAAACCTCCTGTCGATAAACAAAACTAGGTGCCCTCGCCCGCGACTTGCGGGCTGTTTGCGTATGGCCGCGTCGTTTCGCGCCTCGGCGCCGGGCCCTTATCGACTGCGTTTTCGCCGATTCGAGAAGGGGCCAAACCATGTACGGTCTTAAAACTGAGAGCAGCTTCGACGCTGCACACTTCCTCACCGACTATCGCGGCAAATGCGAGAACCTGCACGGGCATCGCTGGCGCGTCGTCGCCTATCTGGCGCAGGAGAGCCTGCAGGACGCGGGCACGCACAAGGACATGGTCATCGACTTCGCCGACTTCAAGGGCGCGCTGCGCGGGCTGACCGAAGAGCTCGACCACTCCTTCGTGGTCGAGGAGGGCTCGCTCATGCCGAAAACCATCGCCTGCCTGGAGGAAGAGGGCTTCACGCTGTCCGTGTTGCCGTTCCGCACCACCGCGGAAAACCTCGCGCGCTACTTCTTCGACAAACTTGCCGACGCGGGATTCCCCATCTCGCAGGTGGACGTGTACGAGACGCCGAACAACTGCGCGATCTACCGTGCGTAGGGAATTTGACGAAACGGGCGCCGTGCCGCCGGCGGCGGGCGCGTCGGGCGCGGTGAGCGCGACCGGCGCGGGCGCGGCCAGCGGCGCCTCCCTCGCCACCATGCCCGTCGCCGAGCGGTTCATCAGCATCAACGGCGAGGGCCGCTCGGCGGGCAAGCTGGCGGCGTTCATCCGCTTCACGGGCTGCAACCTGCGCTGCTCCTATTGCGACACGATGTGGGCGAACGAACCCGATGCAGCGAGCGCGGCCGAAACCCTCGGCATCGACGCGCTTACCGCGTGGGTGCGCGAGGTCCACGTCGAGCACGTCACGCTCACCGGCGGGGAGCCCGCGCTGCAGCCGCTGCTTCCCGACTTGATTGCGGCGCTGCTCGCCGACGCCGGCCCCGATGGGCGCGGCCTTGCCGTGGAAGTGGAGACGAACGGGGCCGCCGACCTCGCGCCCCTGGTCGCGCTGCGCGAACGCCTCTCCGATACGGCGCAGGGCGCGCTTTCGTTCACCGTTGATTGGAAGTTGCCCGCAAGCGGCATGGAGCAGCACATGATTGCCGGCAACTTCGCGCTGATCGACGCGCGCGACACCGTGAAGTTCGTGTGCGGCAGCGAAGACGACCTTTCCCGCGCGCTCGAGGTAGCACGTGAGCTTGACCTGCCCAGGCGCGTGGCGGTCTACCTGAGCCCCGTGTTCGGGCGCATCGAGCCGGCCGCCATCGTCGAATTCATGCAACAAAACGACATGCGCTGGGCGACCATGCAGTTGCAACTGCACAAGATCATCTGGCCGAACGTAGAGAAGGGCGTGTAAACCATGACGCAAACCGATATCAAGCAAAACCCGACCGCCGCCCCGGCAGGCGCTACGGCTGCCACAGCCAGCACTGAAGCAGCGGCGACCATCGGGCGTGAAGGCGACGAAAAGGCGCTCGTGCTGTGCAGCGGCGGCGTCGATTCCACCACGCTGCTCGCCATGGCGGTGGCGCGTTTCGGCGCGGAAAACGTGTTCGCGCTGTCCATCAGCTACGGGCAGCGCCACGAGAAGGAGATCGAAAGCGCGAAGGCCGTCGCCGAGCATTACAGCGTAGGCCAGCGGTTCTTGGATCTTGCTGCCATCTTCGCCGACAGCAATTGTAGCCTGCTTGCGCATTCCGATCAGGACGTTCCCGAGGAAAGCTATGCGGAGCAGCTGGAAGAGGCGAACGGGTCGCCGGTGAGCACCTACGTGCCGTTCCGCAACGGGCTATTCCTGTCGTCGGCGGCTTCGATGGCGCTGTCGCTGGGCTGCTCGGTGCTGTTTTACGGCGCACATCACGATGACTGGGCCGGCAACGCCTACCCCGACTGCTCGCTTGAGTTCGTCGAGGCCATGAACCGGGCCATTGCGCAAGGCAGCGGCGGCGAGCTGCATATGGAAGCGCCGTTCGTCACCTGGTCGAAGGCCGATATCGTCAAACGCGGGCTTGAACTGGGCGTTCCGTATGAACTTACCTGGAGCTGCTACGAGGGCGGCGACTACCCCTGCGGCAAGTGCGGCACCTGCATCGACCGCAACCGCGCCTTCAAGATCGCCGGCATGCGCGACCCGCTGCTCGACCGCCTTGACGCGCAGGCTGCGGCGCAGTAGGCCGCACGCTGCGCATCATCCGATACACCATTCGACACCGGCGGGGGCGATCGCGAAGGCAACCACCTCGCCGGTCAGCAAGGAGAACCACATGAGCGAAACAACCGCTGCTACCGAAACGCCCGCCCCCGCCGGACCTCGCCGCGAAGGCACCGACGACGTCACGCTGCTCGGCAACCAGGGCGTGCGCTACCCGCAAACCTACGACCCCGGCGTGCTGGAGACGTTCATCAACAAGCACCCCGGCAACGACTACTTCGTGAAGTTCAACTGCCCTGAATTCACCAGCCTCTGCCCCATCACCGGGCAACCCGACTTCGCCACCATCTACATCAGCTACGTGCCGGGTGAGCGCATGGTGGAGAGCAAAAGCCTGAAGCTGTATCTGTTCAGCTTCCGCAACCACGGCGACTTCCACGAGGACTGCGTCAACATCATCATGAAGGACCTCATCGCGCTGATGGACCCGAAATACATCGAGGTGTGGGGCAAATTCTTGCCGCGCGGGGGCATCTCCATCGACCCGTACTGCAACTATGGCAAGCCGGGCACGCGCTGGGAGCAGGTCGCC
>CAVBAM010000204.1:0-3593 GCA_963593315.1 Candidatus Methanomethylophilaceae archaeon
GGGATTTCCTGCGTGGCGTTTCGGCGGGCCGTGGGTCCCTCGGGGCGTTCGCGTTACATTTCGGCGGGCCGTGCTTTTTGGCGCGGCCCGTTGTGTTTTGCCCGCGATTCTTCGCTTGCGCTGCTGTTGCTTGGTGGCGGTTCGCGGTTCGCGGTTCGCGACTTCTGCTTGGCGATGGTTCGCGGTCCGTCGAGCGCGCCGTTTTCTGCTCAGCGCGGGCTTGTAGTTCACCACTTGTAACAATTTTGCGAATGCGGGTTGACGTGTGTTGACTGGGGCTTACTTATGCCTACTATGTTAGCCGAAGATTACCTTTTTGCGACGCCGTGCATACGGGCGACGCTTTGAAAGCAGGCAGGAGCGAACATGGAGCAACGGGCATACCGCATCGGGCTTGAGCGGAAATTGGTGCACCACTGCGCGCCCACGCTGGCCGCGCTGAAGCCGGCCAGCCTGTTCACCTGCCGAAACGATGCCGCCTGCGGGCTCGCTTCGACGGCGCAGTGCGCCCCGCAGGGCCCCGAGGCGTTCGAAGCCGCGTTCGCCGCCGAGCTTTCCGCTTGCCGCGACAAGCTGGCCCCGTGCGGCGTGCGCATCGAGGTGCTTGCGCGGCGACGGGCGGGGATCCTGCTGTATGTGTATCGACCGGCGCTGCTGCGCGCGCAGTTGGCGCAACGCCGCGTGGCGGCCTATCTGCGCGGCGAAGGCTACAATCCCGCCGACTTAAGCGCGTGCATCGTCAAGCTGCACCGGCGCATTTGCGGCACCGACCTTGCGGCCAAGCTTTCGGGGTCGTGCACGTTTCCGCATGAAATCGGGTTCTTCCTGGGCTATCCCTACGACGACGTGGTCGGCTTCATCGAGAACAAGGGCGAGAACTGCCTGTGCGTGGGGTGCTGGAAGGTGTACAGCCGCCAGCGCGATGCCGAGGCTTGTTTCTGCCGGTACAAAACGCAGACGGCCGCCTACGAGGACCTGTACGACGGCGGGGTTTCCCTCGAATGCTTGGCCACCGTCGACGAGAAGCGGGCAGGGCGCAAGGCGCTTGCGCAGGCCGGCTAGGCGCTGCGCCTGACGAGGGGCGCGCCCGGGCATCGGCACGGCGGTGCGGCGACGCGACGGCTGCGGGGTTGCGGCGAGGTTGCGCGGCCCTGCGGCCAAACGGCCCGGCTCGCGGCGTTTCCCTCGTTCGGCACAGACCGACAAGCAAACCAGACTTTAAAGAAGAGGAGCACACTATGAGCAAGGCAGCAATCGTTTATTGGAGCGGTACCGGCAACACCGAGGCCATGGCCGATCTGGTGGCCCAGGGCGTGCGCGCCGCCGGCGGCAGCGCCGACCTCATTCAGTGCGGCGACTTCTCCGTCGACCGCATTGCCGACTACGACACCTTCGCGTTCGGCTGCCCCGCCATGGGCGACGAGGAGCTCGAGGACACCGAGTTCCTCCCGATGTACGACGAGGTGGAGCCGGCGCTTTCCGGCCAGAAGGTGGTGCTGTTCGGTTCCTACGACTGGAACGACGGCGAATGGATGGAGCTGTGGGAGCAGCGTGCTGAAGAGGCCGGCCTGAACGTGGTGGACACCACCATCGCGAAGGATTACCCCGACGACGATGCCGCGACCGAGTGCATGCGCATCGGCGCACTGATCGCGTAAGGGGCGTCTTAGCTGGCTGGCGGCGGCTTGCGGTTGGCGCCGGGGCGGCTGGCCGCTCGCAGCTGCTTTCGACAGGCGTCCGCTAGCGGGACAAAGGCGGCCGGGTTTCTCCGTGAAGCTCGGCCGCCTTTTCGTTTCCGTGTCGCAACCGGGCGGTTTTTCGCCACGAATGCCCGCCCGCTGTGCCCCTTGCCGGAGATTGTGCGGCATCTCGCGCGGCGGGCGCGCCTTTCCCGTACCATGGAGGCAAGACGAAGCGCCGAAGCAGGCGCGCGAACGTTAAGCAACTAAACGTGAGGAGCGAAATCGCATGTGCGGAATCGTTGGTTACACGGGCACGCGCCCGGCGCAGGGCATCTTGGTCGAGGGCCTTTCCCGACTTGAGTATCGCGGCTACGACAGCGCCGGCGTCGCCATTCAGCAGGCCGAGGCGCTCGAGGTCGTGCATCGCAAGGGCAAGGTTTCCAGCCTGGCGCACACGCTCGGGCATTTCGATTTCGACGGCACCTGCGGCATCGGCCACACGCGCTGGGCGACGCACGGCAAACCCAGCGAGGCCAACGCGCACCCGCACACCAGCTGCAATGGGCGCATCGCGGTCGTGCATAACGGCATCATCGAGAACTTCGCCGAGCTGCGCGAGGAGCTTTCCGCCCAGGGCCACACCTTCACCAGCGACACCGATACCGAGACCATTCCGCACCTTGTTGAGCAGGCGTTTTCCGAGGGCGCGTCCTGCCTGCTGGAGGCCGTGCGCGCGGCAAGCGAGCGTCTCGTGGGCGCCTACGCCATCGCGGTCGTCAGCGCCGACGAGCCAGGCACCATCGTGGCCACGCGCAAGGATTCGCCGCTGGTCATCGGCCAGGGCGCGGACGGCGCCTATGTTGCCAGCGACATCATCGCGATGATCGACGCCACGCGCGACGTGGTGGTCATGAACGACGGCGAGATGGCGAAGATGACCCCCGCGGGCGTGACGTACTACACCGCCGCAGGCGCAGAGATCGCCGAGCCGAAAGTCACCCACGTTGACTGGGATCTCGACGTCGCCGAGAAGGGCGGCTACCCCGACTTCATGCTGAAGGAGATCCACGAGCAGCCGCGCGTCATCCGCGACACGCTGGCGGGCCGCCTGGTGGGCGGGGCGCTGGCCATCGACGAGCTTGACCTCACCGTCGAGGAGCTCAACCTCATCGACCGCGTCTACATCATCGCCTGCGGCACTAGCTACCACGCGGGCCTCATTGCGAAGAACCTGATCGAGGGCTGGGCGCGCATCCCCTGCGAGTGCGAGGTCGCCAGCGAGTTCCGCTATCGCAACCCCATCATCACGCCGACGACGCTCGTGGTCGCCGTGTCGCAGTCCGGCGAGACGGCCGACACGCTGGCCGCCATCCGCGACGCGCGCGTGAAGGGCGCCCGCGTGTTCGGCATCACCAACGTGGTGGGCAGCCCCGTGGCGCGCGAGTCCGACGGCGTCATCTACACGAAGGCGAACAAGGAAATCGCCGTGGCTTCCACGAAGTCGTTCCTGGGCCAGGTTGTTTCTCTGACGCTTTTGGCAATGCTATTGGCGCAGGTCAAGGGCAAGTTGAAGATGAATCAGATCCGCCTGTTGTTCCGCGAGCTGGCCGACACCGCCGATCAGGTGGAGCGCATCCTGGCCGAGTGCCAGGCCTCGGTCGAGGAGGCGGCGCAGGCGTGCAAGGACGCGCACAGCGCGCTGTTCGTCGGGCGCGGCATGGGCGCGGCGGTTTCGCAGGAAGGCGCGCTCAAGCTCAAGGAGATCAGCTACCTGCATGCGGAAAGCTACGCCGCCGGCGAGATGAAGCACGGCCCCATTGCGCTGATCGACGAGGGTTTCCCGGTCATCGCCGTGGCGACGAAGAGCCCGGTTTACGACAAGCTGGTGTCCAATCTGCAGGAAAGCAAGGC
>CAVBAM010000205.1:0-3586 GCA_963593315.1 Candidatus Methanomethylophilaceae archaeon
GAGAGCATAGGGGTATGGACGTAGGCGCGTTCGCGAGAGCGCGCTTCCGGCGAAGTCGGAACATCGAGCAGGCACGGCCGCCAGTCAAAACGGCCGGCGGGCACGCTTGCGGGTGCGTTTAATGGGCTCGCAGGACTGAAACGGCGTCCTTTCTGCTGATTGCGATTGCGGGGATCAAATACCCGACGACCATCGACACAACGCCGAGCGCCAAGAGCAAAGCCACCTGAAGCGGTTCGAAAAGCATGAGGTTGAAACCGATGCTCGCACTGGTAGAGGTGTTGATCGGCATGCTTGCCAGCACGGTTATCCCAACGCCGACAACCGCCGACAACAGCCCGATGATGGCGCCTTCCAAAATGAGCGTCATGAACACCGTGCCGCGCGTCGCGCCCAACACGCGCATGACGCTCGTTTCGCGCCAACGGTCGCGCGAGCTGAAGAACGTGATGGCCCCAATGGTCAGCGTCGTGACAACGCCCATCAGCAGCAAAAGCACGACCGAAATGAGGCTCACGACCTCGACCACACCCATCGAAATATTGGTAAGCGTGTCCACCAAATCGTAATAGTCGATGTGCTTCGAGGAGTCGTTGCTGGCGTTCACCGAATCGTTGTAGCTGCCAATGAGGTTGTTCAGCGTGATTCTGTCCTCGTAAGTCGGCGTGTAGAAGCGGATCGTCGCAGGCGTGCTGAAGTCCGTATATCCCAGGGTCTTCATGTTGAGGGAATACGTGTTCTGCGTCGTGGTCGCCATCTTCACGATCAAGTCCAGGAACTTTTTCGTCGTGAGGTCGATTTGGCCCGAATTCCCGCCCGACTCACCGCTGTCCGCGCTACCCCACGCTTCGTCATCCGATTCATCGTCTAGGGCGAGAAAGCTTTCCAACTCGTTATAGGCTCCCTCCAAATCGAATTCCTTGAAGAAGTCGTTCAGCGCGGCGTCGATCCCCAGGGAAGCAAACACGTCCTCGCTGTTAAGCTTGTTCAACGTGTCTTCAAGCTCCTTCAGCGGCTTATAGGTGCCTGCCTTGATTTGCGCCTCTATATACACGATATAGGCGTCGTATTCCTCCTCTATGCAGCTCACGAGGTAGGGAACGACCTGCTTCTCGACAAACTCGTTGAGCTGCTTCTCGGTTTCCTCGTCCAGCTCGACGGTAATGAAGGCCTTGTCGATTTCCTTATTCAGCTTTTCGTTGACGTCTTTCGTCGCCAAGTAATTCACGAGGCCTTCGCGCGTCGGGGTCTTGTCGTTCGCGATGGCATCCGCAAGGTACTCGCTGAACACGTTGAGCAACGCCTCGTCGATGGCGTCGTCATCGACGTCGACGACAATCTTGTTGTCCTTCGGCGTCGTACCGAAGATATCCTTCCAATTGATGTCGACGCTATCCGCATCGTTTTCGCCCTCGGAGTATTCAGCGGCGTCCTCGTCGTCTTCGCCGAGGAAGTTGAGCTCGAAGCCCTCATCAAGCGCGAAGTTGCTCAGCTCGTGTTCGATGTCGGCGAACGTCTGCTCCAAAGCCGTGTTCAGTTCCTTCATTATCGAAGCGAACGCGGCATGGACGCGCGCGGAGACGCTGTTCGTCAAATCGTCGAACGTGCTTCCCTGGCTATCGAAGCGGATGCCCGTGAAAACATCGACGTCCGGGTTGGCCTTTTGCGCCTTGACAACCTCGGACTCCCCCGCCCTCTGGGCGATGTAGTCTTCCAGCGAGGGGAGATACCACAGGCCGGAAGACAGCGTTTCCGAAGTGGCGTTTTCCGACGGCGCAACAACGCCGACAATCTTCAGGCTTTCGGAATTCGCGACTATGTTCTTCAGGAAGTCTTCGTCGGACGAATTGTTTTGCCAGGAATCCCCGTCTTCATCTTGCACATAGCATTCGGCAACCGACACCAACTTGAGGTCGAGGTCCATGTATTCCTGAAGCGAAAGGCTATACGACTCGACGGACTCGTCATCGGAGAGTCGGCCCGTTTCAAAAAACGTGAGGGAGTCGTTGAGCCGCTGCAGGCGGGCTTCGATTGAATTGGAAGTCAGATCCAGACCGGGAATCGAACGATCGCTGGGAAGGACCAGGACGAGCTCGTTGTAGTTCTCCGGCCATCTGCCCTGCAAAACGTCGTATTGCGACGTGTAGTTCTCCGTCTTGGCGTCCAGGCGCGCCATGGTCGTGAAGCCGGCGGGCGAGGTGAAGGTGGCGGTATACGAGCTGGAAAGCGATGGAATGATGGACGTATTCAAGGAGATGGTTCCCGCACTCGTGTCGGACACGAACACCTGCGGCGTTATGCCGTAGTCGTAGTCGATGAGATCGGTGCAGCCGGAAAACTTGTCCTTGTTGGACTCGATATGCGATTTGAACGATTGCAAATCGTTGTTCTTCGCGGAACGAACCGCCTTCGTGATCAGCTCCGACGTTGAGAGCTGCGTGGATCCGTCACTGGCGAACGCATCCGCCAGTTCCGTTGAATTGAACGCGAGCGTGCCGACTTCAAGTGGCTGCTGCGACAGATTGTCGCGGTTGTCGGTGTCGATGTAGGTTGTTACGCCCTTCGAGATGGACAGGATGAAAGCGAAGGCGATAACCCCGAGCATTGCGGACAGGCCTAAAACGAAGCTTCTTCCGCTTCTGTTGCGCAAACTCGTGCGCACGAAACCAAGCTTGCGCGAAAGCGGCACCGGCACCGCGCGAAGCTTTGGGGCCGAAGCGGAGCCGGCGACAGCACGGGGAGCCACCGCCTTGTCGCAGACGTGATTGACAACGCCTCCTTCTATGGTGATGACCTCGGCGTTAAGCGCTTCGGCGAAACGGGCGTCCCGCGTTGCGACGACGACCAGCGAGCTCGTGGACGCCTCTTTGAGGCTGCGAATTACGTCTTCCCGCTCCTCTTCCGTCAGCCCGAGTTCCGGCTCGTCCAAAAGCAGGACTTTCGCACCCTTGCACAGCGCGCGGGCGAGGGAGAAGCGTCGCAGCTGGTGCTTCGAGAGCTGTTCGGGGATGCATTTCTTAAGCGCGCCCAACCCCGCCTGCTCAAGGGCGGTATTCGACTTTTCGACGACCTCTTTTTTGCTGAAGCCCGACAAGACGAGGGACGATTGCATGTTTTCGAGCAGCGAAGCATGGGAAACCAGCTCGTCTTCCTGAAAGGCGAACCCGACGTTGCGGGCGGTGAAACCGCAGCGTTGCGCGTCGCTGAACCTCGAGGCGTCCCTGCCTTCGATTTCAATCGTGCCCTTGTCGGGCACAACCAAGCAGGAAAGCATGTGCAAAAGAGTCGATTTCCCACTGCCGGATTCGCCGACAACGGCAAACAGCCCCGTGTTTGGCAAATCAAGATCGACCCGCTTTAGCGCAGCCCTGCGAACGCCTCTTTTTTTGTACGCCTTTTCAACACCGCGAAGTTTGTACATTTCCCATGCCCAGTTCTGCGTAGTCCTTAGTCTTTAAGGTAATGTCTTAAGTTAATGTGCGCATACCCTAGTGTCAACTGGTTTGCGCTAAGCAGCTCGCTTAAAATACAGCCATGGAAATCACGCCTATCGCACATATACGCACGGACATGCCGCAGAAGTTCG
>CAVBAM010000206.1:0-3571 GCA_963593315.1 Candidatus Methanomethylophilaceae archaeon
CGTTCAACGCGTGACCTTCTATTTACAACAATGAACGGCTCTTCTAGAGTGGACTCCATTGTTGTGTAAAGAAGGGGCAAAGCATGGCGCAGAACCAGGAACTATCGCAAAGCGAATTCGGCGTGTTGGCGGCCCTGGTCGAGGGGGAGGTATCCTCGCAACGCCAGCTCGCCCTTGCTGCCGAGGTGTCGCTCGGCACGGCGAACCGCGTGCTGCGCGCCCTCGAGGAGCGCGGGCTCGCCGAAGGCTTCCGCCCCACGGAAGCCGGCCGCACGGCGCTTTCGCCCTACAAGGTGGACAACGCCGTCATCATGGCGGCCGGCGTGTCGGCCCGCTTCGCCCCGCTTTCCTACGAAAAGCCGAAAGGCCTGTTCGAAGTGCGGGGCGAGGTGCTGATCGAGCGCCAGATTCGCCAGCTTAAAGAAGCCGGCATCGACGACATCACGGTGGTCGTGGGCTACATGAAGGAGTCGTTCTTCTACCTGGAGGACGCCTTCGGCGTGCGTATCGCCGTCAACCGCGACTACGCCGCGCGCAACAACAACGGCACGCTCATGCTGGTGCGGGCGCGCCTGGGCAACACCTATGTTTGCTCGTCGGACAACTACTACACCGAAAACCCGTTCCGCCCGTATCGCTACAAGGCGGAATACGCTGCCGTGTTCTCGCCGGGCCCCACCGACGAATATGTCGCGTCCCTGACGCGCTCGGGCGACATCAAGGGCATTTCCTGCGGCGGAAGCGATGCGTGGATGCTCATGGGCTACGCCTATTTCGATCGCGCGTTTTCCCAGGCATTTAGCGCCGTGCTCGAGCGCGTGTACGACCTGCCCGACACCGCCCCGAAGCTGTGGGAGGACATTTTCGCCGACCACGTGCGCACTCTTCCCGCGATGTGCCTGCGCCGCTTCCCCGACGGCGCCATCTACGAGTTCGACTACCTAAGCGACCTGTGCGCCTTCGACAGCGACTTTTTGACCAACGTCGACTCGGCAATACTCGACAACATTTGCCGCACGCTTTCGTGCGAGCGGGCCGATATCGTCGACGTCGAGCCGGTGAAGGCGGGGCTGACGAACCTGTCGGTGCTGTTCAGCGTGCGCGGATGCCAGTACGTCTACCGCCATCCCGGCGACGGCACGTCCGAGATTGTCAATCGGCAGGCCGAGGCGTATGCGCTGCAGGTGGCGAAGAAGCTCGGCCTCGACGACACCTACGTGTTCGAGGACCCGCAGGCCGGCTGGAAGATTTCCCGCTACGTTGCCGGGTGCATCCCGTTCGACTATCGCGATCCCGCCCATGTTGCCCCTTCGCTCGCATTGGCGCGGCGCTTGCACACGTCGGGTGAGGAAAGCCCCTGGTCATTCGATTTTTCCGCGGAAACGACGCATATCGTCGAGCTGCTCAAGGCGCGTTCCTATCCGCTGCCGGCGGGGTTTGCGGCCTTGCGCGAGCGCATTGCGCGCCTGGCAGCCGATGTGGCCGCCGACGGCGCGCCGAGCGTGCTGTGCCATAACGACTTCTACGGCCCGAACGTGCTGGTGGCGCCCGATGGCATGTACCTTATCGACTGGGAATACGCCGCCATGGGCGACTACGGCTGCGACGTGGGCAACTTCTTCGCGCAGGGGTCGGGCTACACCGTTGCGGAATCGGTGGCGGTGATGGATCTGTACTTCGGCAGACCCGCCACCGACGAGGAGGTGCGCCATTGCCTGGCATGCACGTCCATCGTCGGGTTCTACTGGTACGTTTGGGCCATGTACAAGGAATCCGAGGGTAATGCGATGGGCGAGTGGCTTTACCGCTGGTATCGTTCGGCGCTCGACTATGCGGATGCCGCGGAACCGCTGTACCGCGCCGGCGCGCGTGTCCAGCGCGCTGTTACACTGCGACAAGTTTGGGAAAGAAAGGGACGTTCATGCTAAGCGAACGCGAATTCGAGATATTGGTGGCGCTGGAGGCGAAGGCGCGCGCGGGTGCGGCCGGCGAAGGGGCCGGCGAAGGGGCTGGCGCGCTGGCTGCGACTGCGGCTGCCGACGCGCCCGAGGCCGCCGACGTGCTGGCCGCCCTCGCGCAGGCCGGCTACGTGGAAGCGGGGGAGATCACGCCTGCGGGCGTCGCGGCTCTCGAGCCGTATCGCGCCAAGCGCGCGGTGTTTTTCGCGGCGGGCTTCGGATCGCGCCTGCTGCCCATCACCGTCAACACGCCCAAGCCGCTCGTGCGCGTGCACGGCGTGCGCATCATCCAGCGGCTCATCGATGCGGTGCGTTCCGCGGGCATCGAGGAGATTTACCTGGTGCGTGGCTACCTTGCCGCCGAGTTCGAATCGCTTGCGCGGGAAAACCCCGACGTGCGCATCACCTTCATCGACAACCCGCTGTACAACACCACCAATAACATCTCCTCGGCCGTGGCCGCGGCGGAGCATATGCGCGACGCGTACGTGTTCGAGTCCGATCTTCTGCTGGAAAACCCGCAGCTCATCCAGCGTTACCAGTATCGCTCGAACTACGTGGGCGTGCCGGTTGCGCACACCGACGACTGGTGCTTGACCGTGCGCGACGGGCGTGCGGTGCACATTGCCAAGGGCGGCGACGACTGCTACCACATGTTCGGCATCTCGTACTGGACGGACGCCGACGGCGTGCGCCTGGCCGACAGGATGGCGAAGGTGTTCGCGCGCGAGGACGGCAAGCAGATTTTCTGGGACGACGTGGCCCTGAACTGGTACACCGACGATTTCGACGTGCGCGTGCGCCCCTGCACCTTCGACGACGTGCAGGAAATCGACACCTTCGCCGAGCTGCAGGAAGTCGACGAAGCCTACCGTTTCTAACGTTTGGGGTTTGCGCCCGGGGCGTTCTTGTTGGTTTGCCGGTATCGTTTCTGCCCGCGCGGGCGATACCGTATAATCCGCTGCATGGCTCAGCATACGCAACATAACTACGACCCGTTCGAGCCGGGACATTCCACTCCCGAATTCGAGCAGTACGCCCGCGAAAACTATTCGGCGGGCAGCAAACGCGGCGCCCGTTCGCGCGCCGCTCGCAACCAAGCTTCGCGCCAGCAGGCATATCCGCAGGCCACGCGCCCGCAACCGGCTCGCCAACGGCCGAACGCCCGCGGCGCCGCGCAGCGCACCACCCAGCAGCCGGGCGGCTTCGGCGGCAAGTTCATGGGCTCGACCGGTCCCGCTGGCGCCTCGGCAAGCCCCGTCAAGAGCTTTGTCGGCGTGCTTCTGTGCGTGGCGCTCGCCGTGCTCATCGAGGTGTTCGGCTTCAATTTCCAGTTCTTCAGCTCCATGACCTATTCGAGCGCGGGAACGTATTTGGTCGACGGCGTCACCGGCGGCACGGAAGGCGCGCTGACCATTACGGCCGACGACGACCATTTCGAAATTACTGGCCTGAACGCGACGGTGAACTCCATCCATTTCACGCCCACCTATGACGAACCGGCGCTTGCCGCGAAAGCCACCGACAGCAAGATTCAGGTGGTCATGTACCTTATCGACGAGGGCAATTCCGAGTATTACCAGCTGCCCACCGTGTCGGTCGACCCGCAGGAC
>CAVBAM010000207.1:0-3559 GCA_963593315.1 Candidatus Methanomethylophilaceae archaeon
GCTCGCCTTGGCTGATGCGCTGCTCGCACATGGTGCACTTCTCGACGACGCGCTCCTCCTCGTTGAGGTAACGCACGCCGTAAGGGCAGGCCATGGCGCAGAACTGGCAGCCGATGCACTTCGACTTGTCGATCTGCACGGTGCCGTCGGCGACCACATGGCTGGCCTGGGTCGGGCACACGGCCACGCACTTGGGGTTCTCGCAGTGCTGGCACTGGATGGGCAGGAAGTACATGGTCACGTCGGGCCATGCTCCCGACTTCCCCGTGATGGGGAACGGGCCGATGCGCAGGGTTTTGATCCAGAAGTCGCCGGGCTGCACGCCGTTGATGGCTTTGCAGGCTGTCGAGCAGGCCAGGCAGCCCGTGCAACGGTTCAAGTCGGTGATGATTGCATATTTGGTCATATTAGATCACGCTCCCGGTGCCGGTGTAGGTCCAAGACTCAACCTCGGGCTCGCCCTCCACACGGCTGCGCATGCCGACCTTCATCCACTTGCGCAAGCGCTCGTCGGATGCGTCATGGATGCATTCCTCGCCGGTGTAGGGGTTGCAGGGCACGGGGTTGCCGAACGGGCTGTTCTCAGCCGTCGCCTTGTAGATGACGACCGGGTAGCCGCGCATCGTGTGGCAGCCGCCGACGGCGTCCTGGCCATACGGGTCGTTCAGGCAGTTCACGCCGACCAGCTCGAAGCCATGGGCGGCATATTCGAACTCGGGGAACCACCACTGATGGTTGGCGTTGGACACGGGCAGGTTCGTGGCGAAGGTGCCGCCGGTGGTGCGGGCCTTCACGGCGTAGTACAGGTCGACGACCTCGCGGATACGGCCCCAGGGGCTCTCGATCCACACCCAGTCGCCCTGCTCGAAGCCCAGGCGCTTGGCCTCCTCGGGGTTGATTTCCACGCGCGGGACCGGCCACAGCTCGCGGCACCAGGGAAGCTGACGGTGCTCGGAGTGGAAGTAGACGGGCTGGCGCGAACCGGTGGTCTGCAGGAACACGTTGTCCGGGTACTTCTTGATGGCGTCCTTGTACCACTGGTTCTGGAAGTACTCGTCGGGAACCTGGTCGATCTTGTCGGCCTGGTACAGCTCGGGCATCATGACCGGCGAGTCGGTTGCCTCGCGATAGATCGGGAAGCGGTCGTCTTCGCCCTGGAAGGCGGCGATATCGGTGTGCGCCCAGCGGGCGTCGCCCTTAAAGCCGTTCTCCTTGAATTCCTTGCCGTCGTACATGGTGCCCTCGTCGCCGGCGTTGCAGATGTACGCCTCGCAGGTCAGCGACCAGATCTCGATCAGCGAGGAAGCGGTGGCGAAGCCGGGCTTCAGGTCGACGAGCGGGAAGAGGTTGAAGCCGCCCTGCTGACGACGCCAGCCCATCTCGTGACGACGATAGGTGCCCCAGCGCTCCGGGTGCCACTCGCGGCAGTCCATCCAGCCGTGCTCGGTGAACCATTCCTTGGCCTGCGCCCAGGTCGGGCCGTCCGGGAACTTCTCGGTCTTCCAGGCGTCGACGTTGTCCTTCAGGATGCGGTCGTGGTCGGGCCACAGGTAGGAAACCTTGCCGGCCAGCGCGTCGGTGTACTCCTGGCCCAAGGACTTGGTCCACTTGTCGATGTTGGTCTGGCTGGAAACCTTCGGCTTGAGCATGTAGTCCTCGCTCGAGCCGGTGGCCTCGAGGTCCTTCGTGTTCCACGGCACGCCCATGGCGCGGTACATCGCGCAGTTCCAGTCGGGGTCGTAGATGGTGTCGCCCGGGGCCTCGATGGCCTTGCAGCAGCAGCCGAACATGCCGCCTGCGCCCTGGGAGACGCGGGTGGAGTCGATCTCCATCCAGTGCTGGCAGGGGAAGATGACGTCGGCGTTGCCGTTGGTGGGCATGAACCACAGGTTGATTTCGGTGAAGAAGTCCATCTGGGCCATGCCGTTCCAGGCGCGCACGGTGTTGGCCATGTTCATGACGTCGCCGGACTGGCACACGCCGCCGTGGATGGCGTAGAGCGTGGGCTTGACATGCATGTCGAAGGGCTCGTCATGCAGCACGTCCTTGAGCACCTGCGCCTTTTCCCAATCCGGGTCCTGCAGGCAGCCGTCCCAGGCGGTGTTGGCGTCGCACCAGCGAGCCCAGAAGCGGTTGAGCGGGAAGCGGTCGGCGTCGACCATCGACGCCTGGCGCGTGAAGATGGACTTGGGGTTGGGGTAGTAGGCGGAGTTGTACATGGCGCCGCCCATGCGCTTGGCGATGATGATGGCTTCCTCGTCGGAGGGAACCTTGTTGCCGTAGCGCTCGGCGAGCGGGGACTTCTCGTCAAGCAGGTACTGCACGAAGTCCTGCATGTACTTGCCGACTTCCTGCAGCGAGTAGTCGCGGCCGTCCCACGTGTAGCGCTGGTCCTCGTCGTAGGCGGAAGACTTCTGCATGTTGGAGCGACCCGGGTTGCCGTCGAACTGGCTCTTGCACGAACCGCGGTTGCCGGCCGGCTCGTCGGAGTTGCCGGTGATGCAGGACAGGATCTGCAGGGTGCGGCAGTTCTGGATGGAGTTGCCGTTCTGGTCGGTGGCCAGCTGGAAGTGGACGCCGCCGTTGCCGTGGCGCGGGTCGATGCGGGTCGTGTAGTGCTTGACGGCGGTTTCGACCTTGGACCATTCCACGCCGGTGACTTCGGTCACCTTTTCGGGCGTGTACTGGCTGGTCAGGTCATGGAAGCCGTCCCAGACGGTGCGGCACTTGTACTTCTTGCCGTCCACAAGCTCGACCTCGATCTCGCCGGGGAACAGCGCGGGCTTCTTCGGAAGGCCCTTCGGGTTGGTCGTGGCGCCCTTCTCGTTGCCCGCATCCCAGTAGGAATCGTAGGCCGCGTCGGCCGGGTCTGCCCAGGTGGACTCGTCGGGCAGCCAGCAGTCGGCGATCAGGCCGGTTAGGGGGTGCTTGATGAAGCTGCCGGTGGTCGGGATCTTGGAGGTTTCGCCCTCCCACTTGCAGACTTCGGAGTCCCACCAGGTCAGGCGCTGGTTATTCTCGTCCCACACCATGAAGCGGTGGACCGAGCCGCCTTCCTTGACGTCGGCTTCGGTGATGATCTTCGTGCGCATGTCGATGCCGCCGTTGCCTTCCCAACGACGCGCCGTGGTCAGCCACGGTTTATCGTCGCAGTACAGGAAGGTGGCGTTCGACCAGCGGCGCACCATCGTGTCGTCGTAGGCCTCGTTTTCGATGATCCAGTTGATCATGCCCAAGGCCAGCGCGCCGTCGGTGGAGGGACGCAGGTTCAGCCAGCAGTCGGCTTCCTTCGAAATCGGCGTCATGCGCGGGTCGACGACGATGTGGTAGTCGGCGTGCGCGCGCACGTCGGAGATGGTGCGGTTGGTGGTGTCGTAGTTGGAGTACTCGACCGCGGTGCCCCACTGCAGGTACACTTTCGGCTCGGCCTCGACTTCCATCCACGGCGAGCCCATTTCGTCGGTCATGATGCCGGCCCAGTGGCGCGGGCCCTTGCACACCTGATAGGCCAGATGCGCGTTTGGCGTGCCGAAGAGCTGTTTCATGCCCTGGTAAGGGC
>CAVBAM010000208.1:0-3559 GCA_963593315.1 Candidatus Methanomethylophilaceae archaeon
AATACGCCCTGGTAGGCTCCACGGGCGCCTACCTCACGCGCACCCTAAACTGCCGCGTGATCGTGGTGCGCTAAAGCCTGAAGGCCCAGGCGGAGTACGCCGCGGAGCCGGGCCTGACGCGCCACGGAACACAGCCGAGCACGCCCCGCGCACGAACTTTTCCCCATTTCTGCCAACTTTTTCAAATCGAGGGGAAAATTTCGGGCTTCAACCCCCGCAAACCCCCGAATCCCGCCTACGGTTCGCTTCCCGCACGCGCTAATGTTGCGTACGTTACAAGAATTCCTTCGTTCGTATCATTGCAACCAGCTGAATCCAAGAATCCCCTGCATCAATTTCCCCTCGATCGCGATTTTCTGTCAGAAATCGCCCCGAAGCCGTGCGCGGGAAACCCTGCGGCACGATACCGCTACCTCCTCGCAGGCGATGCCGTTTGCTGGCTCGCACGCGCGAGCAGCTCACTTGAGCGTCGCAGGGCGCTCGTTGCCCCTAACAGCTCGTTGCGCAGCTTGACTTGCTTTTGGAAATCAGGACAGCGCCAGCGCTTGCCCATCTTCGCGGCTGCCTGCTTGGCGACCTTGTCCATTTCGAGCCTGTTCGCCATCTGCAGCTTCGTCAGGGTTATCACATACAGGTTCGACTGGATAAGCGCGTTTTTGCGGCGTGCGTCGTTGGCGATACGTCCTTGTTCGCGATGGAACTCGTCGCTGTCGTATTCGATACACACCTGCGTCCCCGGCCAAGAAATGTCCGGTTTCAGCCGGCTTATGCCTGCGTTCTTCTGCGCCTGGGACGCAAGGAGAATCGGCCGGTTGAGCTCGACGCCACGCAGGCTGTAGCCACCTCGCACCCGCGGAAGCGACAGCAGCAACGCGGCCGCAGTTTCGGCGGGAGAGCGCGATCCGTCAAGCGCATAAGGTGCCGCCGTGCCGAACGGGCGGATGCCCGTGATGCCACTCGCGGTCCGCTCAAACGCCTGTAAACGCCGAACGCAGGAAATCGGCTCGCGGGAAAACATGCCGTGTGCAGCATCGTCCGCGATGGAGAAGGTGCCGCAGAATTCGCACATGAGACCGACGAGTTCGGCGAAGGACAACAGTTCGGCGGATTGCGCGAGCGCGAGTTCGGGAGAGACGACGCCGATGCGCGGCGTGAGAATGCGAACGACACCTGCCGGCAACGCGGCCTTCTGATGATGCTGAAACACGACGTCGCCGGGATGGTTTTTGTGCTTGCGGCCGCACAGACAATGGATCGGCGTCGACAGATTGCTCAGTTCAGTCGGCACGGGCCCACGAAAAGGGCCGGCCGGCAGCTCCGCACGCGAGGCGCGGTGAGCGGCGGGCATTCCGGGGCTGCCGACGAGTCGCCAGTATTCGAGCGCCGATATGTGACTGATAACAATTTCCATTGCACGAGGATACGCCATGGCGAGCACGTCATCTGTTCACGGTTCGGCAACAACGACGGGGATGCCGGACTTCATCGCGGGTTCCCCAACTGTTGCGAGCACTCCGCGATGGCCGCAAAGAGCAGGGTCGGCCAGCGTCGAGCTCCCGGATACCGAAGCAGTGGCAGGAAGGATACCCCCGGCTGTCGCGAAGGGAGGGCATGAGGGCTGAGGCCCAGCAACACCGCCTCTGCGGAATTGGTAGTGTGCCGGCTTAGGCCAGCGCACGAACTTTTCCCGATTTCTGCCAACTTTTTCGAATCGAGGGGAAAATTTCGGGTTGTTGAAGTAGTAAAAAGCCAAAGGGACTCAACTGTCCCGACTTTCAGAGGTACCGGATCGACGTTCGTTACCGGAAGAACGTCGTTCATGGCATTCCGAACCTCGATGCCGGAAATTCGCGAGCAGAGGTTTCCCCTCGATCGCGATTTCCTGGCAGAAATCGCCCCAAAGTCGTGCGCGACCCAGGAGCCGAGGCGAACCTGGAGCCGGGGCAACCCCGGAGTCGTGCGCAACCCCGCCGCCGGGGCGACCCTAGGGCCTAGCGCAACCCCGCCGCCGGTGCGACCCTAGAGCCGGGGCGGTACGTGCCGCCAAGCCGAGCCGAGTGCAAGGCCCCGCGGCGCCCCGACGAACCGCAGAGAAGCAGACGGGCTACCTGGCTATGAGGGCTTCCACCATGTCGATGATCTCCTGCTTGCTGTGGACGTCGAGCTTCGTGTAGATGTGGCGGATGTGCATCTTCAGAGTGTTGCGGGAAATGACCAGCTCCTGCTCCATGAACGGCATATTGCGGCCGTGAGCGATGAGCCCGAGCACCTCGCGCTCGCGCGCGGTTAAGCGATACGTGCGCGCGATGGTGTCGCACGGGACGGAAACCGGGTCGATGGGCGCGCCGGCCGCGGTACCGGCCGCGCCACCGACGACGGCCGACCCAGCTAGCCCGCCGGCAACCCCCGCTCCGCCGACCGACGCCCCGGGCATCAGCGGCACCGGCACGCCCGCGTATTTTGCGGACGACCCCGGCACAGTTCCTTCCGAGGCGACAGTCGCAACCGTCGCCACACCGGCAGCAGCCGCCGCGCCACCCACGGCCCCCGAAAAGCCAGCTCCGCCATCGACAGAAGAGCCCGACCCAACGGAAGAGAACCCGCCGCCATGGCCGCCATCAGGCGAAACGAAACCCCCTGGAGCAAGGGAGGAATCCTCGGAGCAAGAATCGTGCCCAGCCGGCACGTCCCCGTACTCAGCCAACGAACCCTCGCCCAAGCCGGCCACCTCGTCGACACCCGCATCGGCCACCGCATATTCGGACGCGTCGCTTGCCGAGGCGAACGGCGCCTGCAAGCCGGGAAACTTCAGCAGCACCACCAAAAGCACCATGTAGATGAACACCATCAGCTGTTCGCTGGCGAACAGGGCCTCCGACGGCCCCGCCGACAAAAGCATGCCCACCGCGACCACGATCGTGCCGAGCAGGTGCCCGACAGTCGCTGCAAGGCGCATCCCGGCCGCCGCGCGCAGCGTCTCGATGCTGTTGCGCGCCGCCCACACCACGAGCGCCCAGGACACCACCTCGAACAGCGTCGTGCCCAATCCGCACAGCATCTGCTCCACGCCCGGCAGCGCCCACGCAAGCGGTCGCGCCAGCAAAACGCCGACGGCAACGCACAGAAGCGCCCCGTAGAACACATGCTCGATGCGCAGCCCCCGCCAGGCGAGCGCCACCGCAAACAGCGCGATCAGGGCAAAAAACGACATCGGATCGTTATGGTAGTCGCCTCCGGTGAACCCGTTGCGCAAAAACCCGAGCATCATGGCCGAGAACACCAGCATGATGACGAAGCCCGGCGTGACCACCTTGCCATGCGGGCGCTTGACCACGCCCGGCACCGCAAGCGGGCTCGGGGCCAGGGCCAGCCGCCCTCCCGCCCCGCGCACGGGCGTTCCGCCGAAGCCGACCATGGCCAGGATCAGCGCCGCGCCGAGGGCCGCGCCCGCAAGCACGACGGAACCGAGGGAGCCCAACAGCGCAGCGGCGGGATTCTGGGAAGCGAGGGAGTAGAGCGCGAACGCGCCGAGCATGCCGAGCGTGCAGGCACGCATCAC
>CAVBAM010000209.1:0-3552 GCA_963593315.1 Candidatus Methanomethylophilaceae archaeon
ACGTTCTGCGCGCCTCACAACGGCTTTGAAGGCCGCGGGGCCCACCAGGACCCATCCATCTCCATATGTTTGCATCACGGGAGCAATTCATTCTAACGCAATACCCGTGCGGCGACATTGGAAATCGTTTATTCAACAAGCTCTCGGGCTTCGCCGGCGCGGCGCGTCATGCCAATGGCGTCGAAATGTTCCAAAAGCGGGATGGCGTACTTGCGGGTGGTCCCCATGGCGTCTTTGAGATCGGCTGCGCTGGCCGGACCCGTGGCGAGCTTTTCGCGCACGGCTGCGGCAAGCGCTTCAAGGGCGGAGGCGGCGAAATAGAATTCGTCGCTCACCTTCACCGCGCTCCCGGCGGCCTCGAGCGCGCCGAGCGCCTTGTAGCCGAGCTGCTGCGTCACGCCGGCCTGCGCTATCAGCTCCTTGGTCGTTGGCGGCGTGGCTCCAGCGCCCTCAAGCGCGGCAAGCAGCGCTGCCGCCGTCTGCTCCTCCATCTTGCGTGCGCCGGCACCGGCTTTGGGATGGCTCACCTCGCCGCCATCGACGACGATGCGCCCCGCTTCGGCGGCGTGGCCGAGCAGCGCATCGAAGGTGGGGGCGGGGCAGGCGGGCGCGAGCGTGCTGCGCAGGGATTCCTTCGAGGTTCCGGTGGCTTCGGGGTTCGCGGCGTGGAATTTCAGCAGCGCGTTTTCCAGGGCGCCGTCCATCTTCTGCAGCATGCGCTTGGTGGCGATGAGCGCCGCGCCCTCACGTTCGGCTTGCTCA
Organism: Candidatus Methanomethylophilaceae archaeon; assembly: GCA_963593315.1. Taxonomy (GTDB): domain Bacteria; phylum Actinomycetota; class Coriobacteriia; order Coriobacteriales; family Eggerthellaceae; genus Senegalimassilia. The sequence continues at coordinate 763 of CAVBAM010000209.1, forward strand.
GTCCGGCCGGTCGGCGCAAGCCGAACGGCGCGTCCGCTGCCGGCAAGCTCCGCGATGGCGTTTTCCGCCGCGGCTGGGGAAAGCTCCGCGGTGCGCGCGACGTCTTCGGCGCTCAGCGGCCAGGCGGCTTCTTCAAGCACGGCCGCAGCGGCCGCAACAGCGTCGCCGGTGCGCAGGGCCTCGATCAGCGCGGACTCGCCCTGCGTCAAATTCGTCGAACGACGCGGATGGGCGCGCAGCACTTCTCCGCCGCCGATCACGTGAACGGGGGAGTAGGAGCGGATGATGAAGCGGTCACCGCGCGACACCGACAAATCCTCTTCGGTGCGCACCTGCGCGAGCGCCTTCGCGCCGGGCGCGAGCTTGCCCGCATCCATGAGCAGCACGCGGCCGATGACCTCGCGCGTCCCATGCGCGAGGTGCACGCGCGCCCCGCTTTCGAGCGCTTTGTCGCTGCCGGGAAGGCCCAAGTAGGTGAGTTCGACGTCGAAGTGGTCGCTCGGGCGGATGGTTCCAGGGGCGGCGAGCATGTCGCCGGGGCGCACCTCGTCGGTGGACACGCCGTTTAAGTTCAGCGCCGTGCGGTGGCCCGATCCGGCTGCATCGACCGCCTGTCCATGCACCTGAATCGACCGTACGCGCGTCTTCGTGCCGGCCGGTAGGATCTCCACCTCGTCGCCGACGTGCACCTGCCCGCTCCACAGCGTGCCGGTAACCACGGTTCCGGCGCCTTTGATGGTGAACGACCGGTCAACGGGCAAGCGGAACGCCGCCGCATCCCCCCGTCGGCGCGTCGCCTTCGCGGCCTGTTCGATGGCGGCTTTCAGCTCCTCGAGCCCTTCGCCTGTCTTGCTCGAAACGCCCACGATGGCGGCGTCAGCATAGGGGGTGGCCGCCAGGCGCGAGCGCACCTCGTCGGCGACGAAGCTGCGCCATTCCTCGTCCACCAGATCGCATTTCGTAAGCGCGACGACACAGGTGGGGATGCCAAGCAACGTGAGCACCGCCAGATGCTCCTCGGTCTGCGGCATCACGCCGTCGTCGGCCGCGATGCACAGAAGCGCCACGTCGATGCCGGTCGAGCCGGCGATCATCTGTCGCACGAAACGCTCGTGCCCCGGCACGTCCACCACGCCCATGCGCTCGCCGCCGGGCAGTGCAAGTTGCGCGAAGCCCAGCTCGATGGTGATGCCGCGCTGCTTTTCCGCGGCAAGGCGGTCGGGGTCGGTGCCCGTGAGCGCCAGCACCAGCGAAGATTTCCCGTGGTCAATGTGCCCGGCGGTGCCTAGAATCAAGTCCGGGGCGGACGCGTCGCTCCCGCCCGTTGCGGCTGCGGTGTTGGCGTTCGTCATGCTAGTCCTCCTTCGAAGACGCGGCTTCGGCGAAATACGCGCCCAATGCCTGCGCAATCTCGGGAATATCGTCGGCGCAGATGGTGCGCGCGTCCAAAAGCACCGTCTCCTTCTTGATGCGCCCGATGACGGGAACGCGCCGCTTCTGCTGCAGGAAACGCTCGCAGTCCTGTGCGCAGCCGCATTTGAACTCCACGCGCACGCAGTACGTGTCGATGTCGCACATGGGAAGCGACCCGCCGCCGGCCCGCCCGGTTTCCTCGACCACTTCCAGGTGCGCCTGACGTGCCGTCACCTGCTTGCGCAGTGCATGCAGAAGCGCCTTCGCGCGCTCCTTCACGTCCTCGGCCGGCTCGGTGAGCATGCGCAGCGTCGGGATTTTCTTAAGCGCTTCGGCGGGTTCCAGGTAGATGCGCAGCGTCGCCTCGAGCGCGGCGAGCGTCATCTTGTCCAGGCGCATTGCGCGTGCGAGCGGGTTTATCTTCAGGCGCTCGATTAGCGCGCGCCGCCCGACCACGATGCCGGCCTGCGGGCCGCCGAGCAGCTTATCGCCGGAAAACGACACGAGGTCGCAGCCGGCCGCGAGCGATTCGTGCACCGTGGGCTCCGCGTATTCGCCGAACACCTCGAGGCGCATGAACGCGCCCGATCCCTGGTCCTCGTAGACGAGCAGCTCGCGCGCCGCCTCGCCAGCGCCGACGTCCTCCGCAGCCGCGCGCCGCCGTGCGTTTTCGGCATCCGCGATGCGCCGCAGCTCGGCCTTGCTCACGCTTTCCGTGAAGCCCACCAGGCGGTAGTTCGACGGATGCACCTTGAGCAGCATGGCCGTGTCGGGCGTGATGGCGCGTTCGTAGTCGATGGCGTGCGTCTTGTTCGTGGTGCCGACCTCCACCATGCGCGCGTCGGATTGCGCCATGATATCGGGAACGCGGAAGCTGCCGCCGATCTCCACGAGCTCGCCGCGGCTGACCACCGCCTCGTGCCCGCGCGCGAATTCGGAGAGCACCATCATCACCGCCGCGGCGTTGTTGTTCACCGCGATGGCGGCCTCGGCGCCGGTTAGGCTGCAAATGAGGTGCTCCACGTGGTTGTGGCGGCTGCCGCGCGCCATGGCGTCGGTGCTGTATTCCAGCGTGGAATAGCCGCGCGCAGCTTCGGTGACGGCCGCGACCGCCTCTTCGGCCAGCGCGCTGCGCCCCAGGTTCGTATGCAGCACCACGCCGGTCGCGTTGATGACGCGCCGCAGGCTCGGGCGCAGGTTTTTCAGCGCGCAGGTGCAGGTCGCATCCGCGATAACGACGGCATCGGCCGCGTCATCGGCACCGGTCAAGATGCGCTGGCGTGCCTCATCGATGCTGCGCCGCGCGCATTCCACCAAGATGTTGCGGGGAACGAGCGCTTCGAGCGCCTGGATTTGCGGGGCATGCATGAGCTCTTC
>CAVBAM010000210.1:0-3481 GCA_963593315.1 Candidatus Methanomethylophilaceae archaeon
GCGTCGACTACCAGCGCGCCGTAGCCGCCGTCGCCCAGGGCACTTCCGAAATTACGCAGGTCATGGCTCCCGTTTCCGGTCAGCCCAGCGCGTCGGCTGCCGACACCTCCGGCATCGACGTCGCCGTCGACAGCGGTGCCATGTACGCCGAGCAGGACCCGTACGGCAACCAGCAGCCCGACCCGTACTACTACGCCGACCCGTATGCCGCCGACGCCGGGCAGTACGGCGCCGCAGCCGGCGACGACAGGTTCTTCAGCGCGTCCGACGAGGAGCTGGAGAAGTGGTCGCGCGGCGTGGCCAAGCAGGACCGCAAGCGCCGCAACGTCGGCCTGAAAATCCTGCTCGTCATCATTCTGCTCATCGTCGTCGCCTTCGGTGCGGGCCTGTTCCTCTACACGCAGGGTTGGGGCTATCCCAGTCAGTCTTCCGTGGTGACCGAGGTGTTCAGCAACCCCGACCAGGCATCGACGCACTACGCGTCCACGGTCAGCGATTCCACGGCCGCGTCTTTGACTGACTCGCTCGTGCAGGATTCCTCGCCCACCATCGAGGCGGTCGAGCGCTCCATGACTGACTCCACCGCCTATGTGACGGCGGCAACGCCCGAAGGCGGCCAGGTCCAGTACAAGGTCTCGCTCGTGCGCGACTTCATCGGCTGGAAGGTCAGCAACATCGAGCTGTACTTCGCCAGCCAGAATTAACGGCGGCGCCTAACAAACGTTTGCAATAAGCGCCGATATCGGCGCTTGCAGGAATACAAGACAAGAAGAAAGGCATCTACCATGGCAGTCCAGAAGACCTACAGCATGATCAAGCCCGACGGCGTGCGCAACGGCCACATCGGCGAGATCGTGAACCGCTTCGAGCGCGCGGGCCTTGTCGTCGAGCGCCTCGAGCTCGGCAACGTCACGCTCGAGCAGGCCAAGGCCAACTACGCCGAGCACGAGGGCAAGCCCTTCTACGACGGCCTGATCTCCTACATCACCTCCGGCCCGGTCGTGAAGATGGTCATCTCCGGCGAGGGCGCCGTTGCCAAGGTGCGCACGCTCATGGGTGCCACTAATCCGGCAGAAGCCGCCCCCGGCACGATTCGTGGCGATTTCGGCCTCATTATGGACGAAAATGTGATTCATGGCTCCGACTCCGTGGAGTCCGCTGAGCGCGAGATCGGCATCTTCTTCGCCTAAGGGTTTCTGGCCCTGACGGGTTTTGATGTCCGGCCCCTTTTCGCCTTAGCGGAAAGGGGCTTTTGCTTTTGGGGAGCAACATTCGCTGTACAGACGAGAAACGGATGAACACATGCTCTATCGAGTTTTCGACGCCGAGCAGCTGCCGGCGCTCGTGGCTGCGTTTATGGAGAGCTTCGAGGTGGTGGCGCCGGTTGCGCAGGGCGCCCATCATTCCTTCGAGCCCATCAGCGCGCCCGAGGAGATCGACCTTGCCTATGCGACCACGTTGGCGTCGCCGAAGCGCTATCTCATGCCCGAGCGCGAGACGCTCATGACCTACGATGCGCGCACGAACAGCGTGACGGATTTCACCGAAGAAGTTCGCCCGCGCGTCATCTTCGGCGTGCACGCCTGCGACATCAACGCCATCAACCGTTTGGATTTGGTGTTTCGCGACGGCCGCTACCCCGATCCTTACTACACGGCGCGCAGGCAGGCAACCCTCATCGTCGGCCTTTCCTGCTCGCCGCACGACGCGTGCTTCTGCAACTTGTGGGATGCCGACGAGGCGCGCTTTGGCTACGATCTGTTCCTGCACAACCTTGGCGACAAGTACCTGGTCAGCATCGCGAGCGTGGAGGCTGCGAACATCCTCGAGGCCTCGGTGGACCTGCGCGACGCAACCGATGCCGACCGCATCGAGTTCCGTCACGCCACCCGCGCGCGCCAGGCGGCCTTCAACCCCGCCATTCCCGAAATCCAGGACGTCGCCATGCTCATGGATGCCTTCCACGAGGACGACTTCTGGGAAGAGTTGGGCGGCAAGTGCCTTTCGTGCAACGCCTGCGCCGCCGTATGCCCCACGTGCTTCTGCTTCGATATCGCCGATACGCTCGACGCCGATGGCGCGACCGGTCGTCGCGAGCGCATTTGGGATGCGTGCACCTCTCCGCAGTTCGATCAGGTGGCCGGCGGGCACCACTTCCGCGCTGGCGGACGCGAGCGCGTGCGTCATCGCATGTACCACAAGCTCAACGGCTTCCTCGCCAACCATGACCGCATGCTGTGCGTCGGCTGCGGTCGTTGCGCCGCCGCGTGCAAGGCGGGCATCAGCCCCATCGAGGTGTTGAAGTTCTTCGAGAAGAAGGGGGCCGAAGATGTGCTCTAACGCAAACGCCGGCGTTTCCATCCATCCGTTCCATGACGCGGGCGCTCCCGCAAGCGGCGCCGAGATGATGGCCGCAAACCCCTATAGGCCCTGGCCGGCGCGCATCACCTCGATCACCGACCTGACGGCCACCGAGAAGCTTTTCGAGTTCCGCCTTATCGACGAGCGTATCCGCGAGGCGTTTAGCCACGCGCCGGGCCAGTTCGTCGAGCTGTCCATCTTCGGGGTGGGCGAGGCACCCATCTCCATTTCGTCGAGCCCTTCCAAGCGCGGCTTCATCGAGCTGTGCGTGCGGCGCGCGGGCCGCTTCACCGAGGCGCTGCACAAGATGCAGTGCGGTGACATCGTGGGCATCCGCGGGCCCTACGGGCGGGGTTTTCCCTTCGAGGACATGAAGGGCCACGACATCCTGCTCGTTGCCGGCGGCTTGGGCATCGCGCCCCTGCGCAGCCTCATCAACAACATCCACGACGAGCGCTCGGAATTCGGCAAGGTCACCATCATCTACGGCAGCAAGAACCCCTCGGAAGTGATGTTCCGCCAGCAGTTCGAGATGTGGCGCCATCGCAAGGATTTCGACCTGTATCTGACCGTCGACAATCCCGACGACACGTGGGACGGCGAGGTCGGCCTGGTCACGAAACCCTTCGAGCACCTGGAGATCAGCCCGGCGAACACCTTCGGCGCGCTGTGCGGCCCGCCGGTGATGTATCGGTTCGTGGTGGCCGAGATGCGCAAGAAGCAGATCAGCTACGACCATATCTACATGAGCTTCGAGCGTCATATGAAGTGCGGCATGGGCAAGTGCGGACACTGCCAGATAGGCCATCAGTACTGCTGCATCGACGGGCCGGTATTCAATTACTGGGAAGCCAAGAACATCCAAGGCTCGATGTAGGGAAGGAGGCACACGCTGTGATGAACGAAGAGAACACCTGCGGCGAGCGCCCTGCTCCCCGCGTCGTGATCGTGGGGCTGGCCAGCTGTTTCGGCTGCCAGCTGCAAATTACCAACGACGAGCGCCACTTAACCGACGTGCTCGGCCAGATCGACCTGCGCTACTGGCAGCTGGCGAGCTCGGCGGAGATGCCAAGCGACTTCGATGTCGCCGTCATCGAGGGCGCCGTGACCACCCAAGAGG
>CAVBAM010000211.1:0-3448 GCA_963593315.1 Candidatus Methanomethylophilaceae archaeon
GAGAGAGACCGTTTGTTTGGACATCTCTGCAAATACGTCCGGTATATCCGGCATTTTTGCATCCTTAATGACCCCAAACGAACCCCATTTACCGAGGATACCGCCCGACACGCGCAACGTGGGGGGATTTATTCGCCGCAATGGTACAGTTTCTTCACCGTAAAACCCGGCATATGCAAGGGCAATGCGGCTCGCGGTACGCAAGATCGCGGGTATCAGACGAATCAAACATACGGAAAGGGGGAAGCAGCGTGGCACTCATCGGGTTCCTTATCCTGTTCCCGGCACTTGTCGCGGCAATTCTGCTCGTGGTGCGCGGTGAAGTGGCGCGGCGCGTGATCGTATGCGCGGCAGGCGTCATCATCGGGATCGGCTCGGTCTGGCTGGTTTTGGCAAACCTCGGATCGCCTTGGCTGCAAATCCAATTCTCTTCGGAGGCTGCGAATATCGTATGCACCGTGGTCGGCGTACTCATCGCGGCCGTCATTTTGTACTTCGGCGTGAAGTATAAAAATGCGCTCGCCTGCGTACTCGCCATCGTCCAGGTTGCAGGGTCGCTTGTCTTCGACCTCGTCATCGCGAACGGCATCGAAGTGGAGTACGGCCTGTACCTCGACTCGCTTTCCCTGCTCATGGCCTTCATCATCGGCGTCGTCGGCAGTGGCATCTGCATCTACGCGCTCGGCTATATGGAAGACTTCCAGGCCCACGAGCCGCAGGGGGCGAAAGATCGCCGCCCGACGTTCTTCGCGCTGATGTTTTTGTTCCTCTCGGCTATGTTCGTGATCGTGTTCTCCAACAACCTGCTGTGGATGTTCACGGGTTGGGAAATCACCACGGTCTGCTCGTTTTTGCTCATCGGATACACGCGCACCGAAGAAGCCATCAACAATGCGTTCCGCCAGATCGTTATGAATCTTGCCGGCGGCATCGGCTTTCTGGCGGCGCTTTATCTCATCGCGCTGCAGATGGGCACGTTGTCCTTCCTCGAATTTCTGCAGGTCGGCAGCGCTGCGCCCGCTCTGGTCGCGCTTCCCGCCTGCGCGCTGGCGTTCGCCGGCCTCACGAAGGCCGCTCAGATGCCCTTCCACACGTGGCTGCTTGGCGCCATGGTGGCCCCCACGCCCACCAGCGCCCTGCTGCACTCCTCCACGATGGTGAAGGCCGGCGTGTTTTTGCTCATTAAGCTGGCGCCCATCTTCGTCGTCTGCCCGCTTCCGGCGGCCATGTGCGTGACCATTGGCGGCGTGACGTTCATGCTCTGCTCGTTCATGGCGATATCGCAGTCCAACGCCAAACGCGTGCTCGCGTATTCGACCATCGCCAACCTCGGCCTCATCGTGGCATGCGCCGGCGTCGGCACTCCCGAGGCCATCTGGGCTGCATGCTTCCTCGTGCTGTTCCATGCGGTCGCCAAGTCTCTGCTGTTTTTGTGCGTCGGCACCGCTGAACATCACATCGGCAGCCGTGACATCGAGGCCATGGACCTGCTCTTCGAGCGCATGCCGCGCTTGGCCCGCTTCATGATGGCCGGCATCATGGTTATGTTCGTAGCGCCCTTCGGCATGCTCATCGCAAAATGGGCCACGCTTTCCACCTTCGCCAACACCGGAAACGTCGGGTTGATCATCATCCTCGGCTTCGGTTCGGCCGCAACGTTTTTGTTCTGGGCCAAATGGCTCGGCAAGCTGTCCGGCATTGCGGCGCGTCCGCTGAACGTGGAAACGTCGGTGCACCGTACCGAATGGACGGCGCTCATGATCATGGCGGTGTTATGCATCCTGTGCTGCGCGGGCCTTCCCCTGCTCAGCGAGGTGGTTGTGGAGCCCTATATCGAAAGCGTCTACGGCTTTGGCACCGACGCCGTCGGGGAAGCGAATCTCTGGGTTGCGGCCCTGCTTTCCATTGCGGTGTTTATCGTCTTGTTCGCGGGTCTCGGTGCTAAGGACGTGAAGAAGACGAGTGTGTATCTGTCGGGCGTGAGCGCCAACAACGACAACCGCACGTTCCGCAACTCGCTTTCTGGCGAGACCATGGCGACGACGCGCAACTGGTATCTCGAGGGCTCTTTCGGCGAGAAGAAGCTCAAGCCCCTCGGCGAGATCGTCTGCACGCTCGTCATCGTAGCCGCGTTCATCGCATCGTATGTCTCGATGCCCGGAATCTTTTAAAGGGGGAGTGGTCGTATGTTCATTCTTGAAATCGTTATCGGCACGCTCCTGTTCGCCGTGATCGGCGCCGTCGTCGGGTGCGTCCTGGCAGGCATCGACCGCAAGCTCTCGGCACGCCTGCAGGGCCGCGTGGGTCCTTCCATCCTGCAGCCATACTACGACGTGCGCAAGCTGCTGGAAAAGGATACGGTGTCGGTGAATAGCGTCGAAGGCACGTACGTCACCTGCGCCCTCGTCTTCGCGGCAATTGCCGGTGGCATTTTCTTCACCGGCGGCAACCTGCTTCTGTCGGTGTTCGTGCTCACGCTGTCGAGCCTGTTCTTCATCTTGGCGGCTTACTGCACGCGCAGTCCCTATGCCGAGGTGGGCGGTGCCCGCGAAGCCCTGCAAATCATGTGCGAGGAGCCGATGAGCCTTTTCATCGCCGTGGCGTTCTTCTTCGCGACGGGTTCGTTCGACGCATCGACGGTCTTCTGGCTTGACACGCCCGCCATTGCGTCCACATGGCTCGCGTTTTTGGGCTTCCTGTTCATCCTCACCATCAAGATGCGCAAAAGCCCCTTCGACATCTCGACGGCTACTCACGCGCACCAGGAAATCGTGCGCGGCACCACTACGGAAATGAGCGGCAAGACGCTGGCGAAGGTTGAGGTCATGCACTGGCTTGAGAACGTACTGGCACTCGGTTGGGTCGGCCTGTTCTTCGTCTGCGGCAACCCGCTGTCCATTCTGTTGGGTATTCTCGCGGCCGCCGTCGCGTTCCTTTTGGAAATTTTCATCGACAACAACTTCGCCCGCGTAAAGTGGCAGGCGATGCTGAAAAGCGCATGGGTCGTCGCATTCGTGTGCGGCGGCGTGAACATCGCCGTGCTGACGTACCTCTAAAGGAGAGCGCATGAGCTACTTATCGAAATCTCCGTGGGTCATCCATTACGACGCTTCGAGCTGCAACGGCTGCGACATCGAGGTGCTCGCGGCCCTGTGCCCCGGATTCGACGCCGAGCGCTTCGGCGTGGTGAACACCGGAAACCCCAAGCATGCCGACATCTTCCTGGTCACCGGCAGTGTGAACGAGCAGAACATCAAGGTCGTTCAGGAAATTTACGAGCAGATGGTCGAGCCGAAGGTGGTCGTGGCGTGCGGCATTTGCGCATGCTCCGGCGGCGTGTTCCACGACTGCTATAACGTGCTCGGCGGCGTGGACAAGGCCATCCCGGTCGATGTCTACGCGCCCGGGTGCGCCGTGCGGCCGGAAGCCATCATCGATGCGGTAGTCG
>CAVBAM010000212.1:0-3438 GCA_963593315.1 Candidatus Methanomethylophilaceae archaeon
AGCTTGGTTTTCGCGTCGCTTTTCGCCATGAGTCCAAGGAGATAGCGCCGGCGGGCGGCAAGGACGGCGAAGAACACGATCGAGGCCACCAGCGAGCGCACTGCCGTGGCGAACAGCGGCGTGATGCCGTAGGTTGCGAACAAAAATTGCGCGCAGGCGCCCGACACGCCCCACAGCCCCGCGCCGGCGAGCGCGCAGATAACGCCGAGCCAAAACGTGCGGCGCCCGCCCGCGCCCGCGCCCGTGCCCGTGCCCGTCGCCAGCTTCTTCGCCATGGTTTGCCGCCTTTCCCCTGCGTCCGTCCGTAGGTTGCGCCTAGACGCGACGAGCCCGCCGGCGCATTTCGGTTCGGACCGTGTCCTGCGTCCTGTGCGCCAGCTCGGTAGTTCCCGTGATGCGTCCGTTCTTTTTCAAAGGTGCCAGTATAGAGTATCGGCAGGGAGTGTCGGCAGGCGAGCGTGCCGCCGATTCGTTCATGATAGAATCGCGAACGTGCAAACCGACCGAAAACGCGCCGCCCGCGGGCGGCCGCAAACGTAAAACCGGAGGGAATCCCATGAGCATCAAGGAATTGGTGAAGGACGAGGCCGCCCTGTCCACGCCGTGCGAGCGCGCCACGGCCGACGACGCGCAAACCGCGCAGGATCTGCTCGACACCATGGCGTCGCTCGACGAGGCCGCCTGCCTGCACGCCAACCAGATCGGCGTGACGCGCAACCTGTTCGCCTACGTGGACGAGAAGGACGTGCCGCACGTCATGTTCAACCCGGCCATCAAGCTGGGCCTGGCGGCGTCCAAGCAGGTGGAGGGGTGCTTCACGCACGAGGAACCCGTCACCGTCACGCGCTACGACCGCATCAAGGTCGCCTACGAGGAACTCGTCGACGGCAAGCTCGTCACCCGCAAGCGCGACTTCAACGGCTGGGTGGCCCAGCTCATCCAACACATGGCCGACCACGGCAAAGGCAAGTACATCTAAAGTTGCAAAACGGAAGGCCCCGGAGCATAAGTTCCGGGGCCTTTTCATGTTTGGGGCCGCTCGCAGGCTGGGCTTTAGGACAAGCGCAACCTATTCTCCCCACACGCGCTCGGCGATGCGCTTGACCAGGGCGATCTTCGCCCACTGCTCGTCCTCGGTCAGCACGTTGCCCTCCTCGGTGGACGAGAAGCCGCACTGCGTGGACAGACGCAGCTGCTCAAGCGGCACGTAGCGCGCGGCCTCATTGATGCGCGCGATGACGTCCTCCTCGTTCTCCAGCTCGGGGAACTTCGAGGTGATCAGGCCCAACACCACCACCTGGTCCTTGATGTGCGCCAGCGGCGCGAAATCGCCCGAGCGGTCGGAGTCGTATTCCAGGAAGAAACCGTCGTAGTTCGCCCCGCCGAAGAGGATTTCGGCGACGGGCTCGTATCCGCCGGAAGAGAACCACGTGGAGCGGAAATTGCCGCGGCAGATGTGCGTGGTGATGGTCATGTCGGCGGGCTTGGCCTCCAGGATGCGGTTGATCATGGACACGTAGTTGCGGGCGACCTCATCGACGTCGATGCCCTGCTCGGCGTATGCGGCGCGCTTGGCGGGGTCGCAGAACTCGCCCCAGCTGGTGTCGTCGAACTGCAGGTAGCGGCAGCCATGGTCGTAGAACGCGCGCACGGCGTCGCGGTAGGCTTCCACGATGTCGTCGAGAAGCGCCTGCTCGTCGGCATAGCGCTCGATGGGCTGGTAGACGGCCGCGCCGCGCACGCAGGGGATGAGATGCAGCATGGAAGGCGCGGGGATGGTCAGCTTGGCTTGCGCATCGCCGGCGATTTCCTTCAGCTTGTCGAAGTGGGCGAGGAACGGATGGTTGCCGAAGCCGATCTTCCCGCGGAACACCAGCTGAGCGCCCTTGGGCTTGGGTCCTTTGAACTCGACCGACCACGTTTCGGCGTCGATATGCTCGACGTTTTCCAGCCCCTCCAGGAAGTCAAGATGCCACATGGCGCGGCGGAATTCGCCGTCGGTGACGGCTTTAAGGCCGGCTTGCTTTTCCTTCTCGACCAAATCGGCGATGGCCGCATCCTCGGCGGCGGTCAGCTGCTCGGCCGTGATGGTGCCGGCGGCGAAGTCGGCGCGTGCCTGCTTGAGCGCCTCGGGGCGCAAAAAGCTGCCGACGATGTCGTACGCGTAGGGAGGGTTGGTGATGGCCATGGGGCATCCTTTCGTTAATGGGTGATGATGAAAGAATGCCAGAAGCGCCATGTCTAGAAAACTATCGCTTATCTAGCGATATCCATAGGTAAAAGGAATGGATGGGCGTTGCGTTTGCTACAATGGCGCCCATGAAACTCCAGCAATTGCGATACATCATTCAAGTGGCCGAATCGGGGTCGCTCACCGCGGCGGCCGAGAAGCTGTTCATTGCGCAGCCGAGCCTGTCGAAGGCGGTCTCCGATTTGGAGCGCGAGATGGATATCACCATCTTCACACGCTCGCGCACCGGCGTCGTGCCTACCGAAGACGGCATGCGGTTCCTTTCCCGTGCGCGCCAGGTGGTCGAGCAGGCCGATTTGCTCGAAGGCGAATACAAGGGCGCCGAGCGCATCCGACGCGTGTTCGGCATTTCCACGCAGCATTACGCCTTCGTGGTGAATGCGTTCGTGTCGCTTGTGCGCACCTACGATCGCGACCGCTACGAGTTCTCGCTGCGCGAAACTTCGACCGCCGGCATCATCGACGACGTGCGTCTTGAGCGCAGCGAGTTGGGTGTGCTGTACCGCTGCGACTTCAACGGCAGCGTCATCTCGAACGTGGTGAAGTCGGCCGATCTGCACTTCGAGCCCCTATTCTGCGCGAAGCCGCATGTGTTCGTCAGCCGCGAAAGCCCGCTGGCGCAAAAGAGCCGCCTGACGCTTGCCGACCTGGCGCCTTACCCGCGCCTGAGCTACGACCAGGGCATTCGCAACTCGCTGTATTTCGCGGAGGAGCTGCACATCGCCGAGGCGGTCGACAAGAGCATCGTGGTAACCGACCGCGCGACCCTGTTCAACCTGATCATCGGCCTTAACGGCTACACCATTTCCAGCGGAATCCTGTCCGAGGACCTAAACGGCAGCCAGATCGTCGCCGTGCCGCTGGAAAGCGACGAGCACATGGAGCTCGGTTACGTCAAACGCACCGATCGCCCGCTGTCCTCCATCGCCGAGCACTACCTGGAACTGCTGCGCAGCTACGTGCGCGAATACCGAGGGGAATAGGGCTGTCGATCTTTCGATCGGCGATACCTATTTGCGGGTGGCTTGCCGATAGGCGCCGCTTCGCGGCGCGCGGTCGCTCTTGCGAACGATCCTACGAAAACCCTTGATCAAGGTTTCTTTTTTACACGAATTCGCGCGTTCGTAAGAGTGCTACCATGGCAAAACCCGTAGGTGCCCTCGCAAGGGCATATGGGTATGGACGTA
>CAVBAM010000213.1:0-3434 GCA_963593315.1 Candidatus Methanomethylophilaceae archaeon
GGGCCGGCTGTCGGCGGGGCCGTAGTGGCCGGGGAGCTTGGCGGGGCCGAGGCTACCACGCCTGAATCAGCCGCCGATTCCGCCGAGTCTGCCCCGCCTGATACCGCCGCCGACGAACCCCAGCAAACCTACGAAGCCGACGAAGGAGATGCATAACCTATGGCCACGGAGCTCACTCCCTGCGGCGTTCTGTTCGAAACGATGAAGCGCTACGGGGGCATCAGCCACAAGGACCTCGCGCGCCTGGTGCTCTCCGGCCGTCCGCTGGCTGACGGGAAAAGCCCGCTCTCTCGGTGCGACGACCGAACATGGGTGTCGCGCTTCATCGTGCACGCCCCGGTCGGTTCGCTGCAGGACCGCTACTTCTGCGATTTCGGCGCCGCGGCCCTGCGCATTTGCGCGCGTCTGGGCGCCCGCGACGGCAAGAATCTTTCGGGCGCGGGAATCCTGTCGCTGGTGGTCAACCAGGGCGGGCCGCTTATGGGCGCCGCCTTGCAGGCGTGCCATCAGGACTTGGCGCTCTACGACAACGTGATGTCGCGCATTGCGGCGGGCGAGGGCTACACCGACGAAGAGCGCGGGGAACTTGCCGTGGTCATGTTCGTCGCCGTCGCTTGCTCGGGCAACGTCAAGCGGGCCTCGGCGTACCTGCTCGATTACGTGAAATCGGTGCACGGCGGGCGCTTGGCGACGGTGCCCGCGTCGGTGCTCGATGTCGCGGACGCTCCCGCCGACGCCGATCTGCGCTCCCAGGCGCAGGCGCTTGGCCTTCTGCGGGTGGTGGACGGCCTGGTGGCAGGCTCGCTGCATTGGGTGCAACCCTGCTCGGAGGGCATCGAGATAGGGGCGCTCGCCCTTGGGCCCGACGACGTCACCGACGTGGGTCCGGGCGTGTCGGGCCATCATGCGCGCATTTTCTGCAATGAGTCGGGAAGCTGGTGCGCGGAAGATTTGGGTAGCCGCGAGGGCACGCTGCTCGTCAGCGGCGCCGACCGGTCGGAGACGCCCGTCGCGCCTAGAGCGCCCGTGCCGGTGCACGCCGGCGACGAGCTCGTGCTGGCGGGCACTACGCGATTCGTGCTGATAGAAGGCATGCCGGAAGCCTGGTAGGCTTTGGTTCGAAGCCTTGCCGGCGGACATCCCTCGATTACGCCGCCCGGCGCCGACGCGCGGCGGACTTCCCCGGCTGCGAGTCGGCGCCTATTCCTGCTCGTGGGGCAGCAGCGGGGCCAGGTAACCCTTATCGGCCAGCGCGCGGCCTATCGCCTCGAGCGCCTCAACGGATTTTGCCGCTATGAGATGGTAGTGGTAGCCCGACGTCGCCGTGCACAGCGGCGAGGACTTGCCGCTTTCGATGTCGCGGATGAAGTTCGCGATGTCGTCCGGCGTGGCGATGTCGAGCGGCGCGGTCACGCGGCCGTATACGCGGTGGCTGATGGAGACGTTGAGCACGTGCCCGCCCGCCTCGATGATGGTTTTCAGCTCGTCTTCGGCTTCTTCGACGCTGTGATGCACCTTGAAGGTGCGCTGGAGCGGCTCGGCCGCCGAGGTGGGGAAGGGCTTGTCCGCGCGGGGCGTGCGTTGCGCGTCCGCTGCGAGGACGTAACCTTTCGTGGTTGACACGATCTTGCTCCCGGATTCGCGCAGAAGCGAGATGTCCTGCACGATGATCTGGCGGCTGACGCCGAGCTGCTTGGCGAGTTCGCCGCCGGAAAGCGGGCCGTTTGCGGCGCCAAGCCGCTCGAGGAGCGCGTCGCGGCGCGCCTGCGCCTTCGTTGCCATGCTATCGACCTGCTTTCCGACCTGCGCCGTTGGTGGTATTTGCTGCATTTTCGGCACTATCGCCGCCTTCGTCAAGCATGCGCAGGTGCTTCAGGGACAAATCCAGAATGCCGGCGGAGTGGGTGAGCGCGCCGCTGGATACGAAGTCCACACCCAGATCGACGATGTCGGCCACGTTTTCCGCATCGATGTTGCCGGAGCATTCCGTCTGGGCCCGCCCGCCGATGAGCGCGACGGCCGCGGCCATTGTGGCGTGGTTCATGTTATCGAGCATGATGATGTCGGCGCCGGCTTCCACGGCCTCGCGCACCTGTTCGAGCGTTTCGCACTCCACCTCTATTTTGCGCACGAAGGGGGCATGGGCGCGCGCGGCCTTAATGGCGGGGCGGATGCCGCCGGCGGCTGCGATGTGGTTGTCCTTGAGCATCACGCCGTCGGAGAGGTTGTAGCGGTGGTTGCGCCCGCCGCCTGCGCGCACGGCCTCCTTCTCGAACACGCGCATGTTCGGCGTGGTCTTGCGCGTGTCCACCAGCGTGGTGCGGCTGCCTTCAAGCAGGGTGGCGATGCAGCGCGTGTACGTGGCGATGCCGCTCATGCGCTGGAGATAGTTCAGTGCCACGCGTTCGCCCGACAGCAGCGCCCGAACGTCGCCGGTGACGGTTGCAAGCGTTTGACCTGCGGTGATGGTGCTGCCTTCCGAAACCGCGCGCTCCACGCGGCTGTTCGGGTCCAAAATGGCGAAGGTGCGCTCGAAAACGTCGAGGCCGCACAGCACGCCGTCCGCCTTCGCGATGAGGTCGACGGTTGCCGGGCGCGCGTCGGGCATGATGGCGGCGGTGGAGACGTCTTCGTTCGTGATGTCCTCGGCCAGCGCGGCGCGGATGAGCGGCTCGGCCACGGTCGCGAGCGTGATGGGGTTCATGCGACTTCCTCCCTTGCGGTCGTTTTCGAAGGCGCCTGCGCGGGTTCTGCGTCCTTCATATTGCGAAAGCGCGCGAGGGCTTTGGCGTCGGGCCCTTCGGGTGCCTCGGTGTAGGTTTTCGGGTGGGGCGCGGCGAGCTGCGCGGCGTGGCAGATGTCCCACGCGGTGCGTTGCGCGAATACCAGCGACTCCAAGAGCGAGTTGCTGGCCAGGCGATTCTTTCCGTGCACGCCGTTGCAAGCGGTTTCGCCGGCGGCGTAGAGCCCCGGCATGCTTGTGCCGCCGTCGCGGTTCACGCGCACGCCGCCCATGAGGTAATGCTGCGCCGGCACCACGGGGATGGGCTCGCGCGTGATGTCGAAACCCTCGGCCAGGCAGTGCTCGTAAATGTTGGCGAAATGGCCAGTGATTTCGTTTTTCGGCACGTTTTCGAACGAAAGGCGCACGAATTTCGAGCCTTCGGCGGCCATTTGGCGGTAGATGGCCGCGCTTACTTTGTCGCGCGGCTGCAGCTCGTCGGTGAAGCGTCGGCCCGCGGCGTTGAGCAGCACGGCTCCTTCCCCGCGGCACGATTCCGAGATGAGGAACGCCCGCCCGGGCTTTTCGGTGAACAGCGACGTGGGGTGGATCTGCACGTAGTCAGTGTGTTCGAGCGCGATGCCCCGCTTGCGCGCGATGCGTAGCGCGTCGCCGGTCAAGCTGGGGAAATTTGTGGAGCGTTCGTACGTGC
>CAVBAM010000214.1:0-3428 GCA_963593315.1 Candidatus Methanomethylophilaceae archaeon
CTCTAATAAGGGTTGAGCTTTCGCTCAACCCTACGGATTTCAGTAGCGACCCTGCGAATCCTCATGACGACCCCATGCATTTTCGCGGCAACATTACCCGTTAACGTGGGGTTTTTCGTAGGTGCGAGCGAAAGCTCGCACAGCATAAAAGCGCGAAGCGCATCACTGCCTTAACCCAAAACGGCGCTCTCCGCGCGACGCACAACACCCTACCCGATACCCAACACCTGCATAACCAGCAGAATGACGGTCAAAACCGTCACGATGGCGACGGTCACCCAAATGAGAATGCGGGAGATGCGCCCGTTCTTGTACTTCCCCATCACGCGCTTGTCCGACGATATGAGCGCCATGAACACCAGCAACACCGGCAACACCAGGCCGTTGATGAACTGCGCCATCAGCATAACGGCCATGAGGTTGATGTTCGGGATGAGCACGATGACGGCCGACAGCACGATAACGAACGTGAAAATGCTCTTGAACAGCGGCGCTTCCTTCCATTTGAAGGACACGCCGGCCTCCCAGCCAAACGCCTCGCAAATGACGAACGCCGTGGTCAGCGGCAACACACATGCCGCCAAAAACGACGCCGCGATAAGCCCGATGGCGAACAGCGCTTCCGCATACTGCCCGGCGAACGGCGCCAAGGCGCGGGCGGCGTCGGCGGCGTCTTCAATGGTGATGCCCTGCGGGAACAAGACGGTTCCCGTGGTCACGATGATGAACCAGGCAACCAAGCAAGCGGCCACGGTGCCCGACACCACGTCCACCTTCTGCGTGAACAAATCGTCGGGCGTCACGCCCTTCTCCACCACGTTGCTCTGGTTAAAGAACATCATCCACGGCGCAATGGTGGTGCCGATCATGGATATGACGAGGGAAATGAAGGACTGGTCGCTCACCACGTGCGGCACGATGGTGTTGATGGCGGCGTCTTCCCAGTTGGGCTGCGCCAAAAACGCGGCGATGACGTACGTGAGGAACACCAGCGACAGGATGAGGAACACCTTCTCGACGCGCTTGTAGCTGCCGCCGACGATGAGCAGCCACACCGCCACGGCCGCCACCGGCACGGCGACGTATTTGGTGACGCCGAACATCTCCATGCCCGACGCAATGCCGGCAAACTCCGAAAACGTGGTACAAACATTGCCGACGAGCAGGGCAAACATGGCTAGTGCGGTCAAGCGGATGCCGAAGCTTTCGCGGATGAGCGCGGCGAAGCCCTTGCCGGTTACCGCACCCATCTTCGCGGCGGTCATTTCCACCACGATAAGCAGGATGCACATGACCGGGATGACCCACAACGTGGCGAACCCGAAGCTCGCACCGACGGTGGAATACGTGGAAATGCCGCCGGCGTCGTTGCCCGCCATGGCCGTGACGATGCCGGGGCCGAGCGCCGCCAGAATGAGCAGCAGGCGGCTTTTCTGCTTCACGCCCGCCGCTGCCGGCGCGGACGCGGCGCCGGACGCCGCCGGAGCCGAGGCGGATTCCTTATTCGCAAGCGCGGATTGCTGCTCGGGGGAACGCACGGCCTCGCCCGTCTTGAAGCTCGCCCGCTCGCGCGGGTTGTTCGCGTCGATGCTCACGCTGGTCTTCGCAGTGGTTTTCCCGAGTTGCTTCAAACCCATGCCTTACCTCCACTGGAATCCGACGATTTGCAGCAGCACCAGGGTATACAGGGCCAAGAACAGCACCGCGCCGATGCCGATGCCGACCCACTTGAGCACCGAAGCCGTGGTCTTGTCACCGCTCACGTCGTCCTCGATGGCGTCCCATGCGTCGTCGACCGTGACGATGCCGAGCAGCACGCCGTGCTCGTCGACGACCGGCATGGCCGTCAGCTCGTACTTGAAGATGTCCGCCGACACGTCCTCTTCGGTTTCGTCGGGCGTGCAGGAGATGACGTCGTCATACATGACTTTGCCCAAAGGCACGCTGTCGTCGGTGAGGACCAGCGTGCGCAGGGAGCTCACGCCGACGAGCTTGTCGTACTCGTCCAGGATATAGATGTAATGGACGGTGGGATGCTCTTCCTCAAGGCCGCGCAGCACCTCGATGGCGTGCCCGACGGTGTCGGTGTCGTGCACGGCGACGAACTGCGTGGTCATCATGCCGCCGGCGGTGCCGTCCTTGTAGCCGAGCAGGCGACGAATCTCGGTAGCGTCCTCCACACCCATGAGGCGCAGAAGCGTTTCGGCCTTCTCGTAAGACAGATCGCGCACGATGTCCGCAGCGTCGTCCGGGTCCATGTTTCCCAACAGGCCGGCCGCCTGCTTGTTGTCAAGGCTTTCGATGAAGTCGGACTGGTATTCGTCCTCCATCTCCGAGATGGCCTCGGTGGCCTGCGCATCGTCAAGATGCTGGAACACGTTCGCGCGCTGCTGCGGGTCGAGCTGCTCCAAGATGTCGGCGACGTCGGCCGGGTGCAACTCGTCGAGGCGCTTATGCGTGACGGAAAGCTGCACTTCCGACAGGTCGCGGTCGAGCAGGTCCATGTAGTTCCAGGCGATGATCTGCTCGTCGATCTTCTTCCCGAACACCTTGGCAACGGCCACCACGCCGCGCTCAAGCCAAGTGGAAAGGCCGCGTAGGATACCGCGGATGCCCACCTCGGCGCCGAGCAGGCGCAACTGGGAACCGGAAACGGAAAGCTTCAGGTCGTTTACGCGCACGACCTTCATGCCCTGCGTGTCGACGATCTGCCGGTCCATGAGGTCGCGCGCGAGCAGCACCTCGTCGGGCTGCAGATAGCTGAACCGGATGTCGTGGGCCTCGACCTGCAAGGTGATGCCGTCTTCGTCGAACTCGTCGACGTACTTGCGCCACGAGATCATGAAGGGGATCTTGCCCGGCCCCTGAAACGCCAGGCTAGTGATGCGCGGAAACACCTCGCCGGTGGAGATGGCGAGGTCTGAAATGGTGCCGATTTTCTCGCCGGTGTTGTCGACGACCGGCTTACCAAGCATTTGAGATAGATAGAGCATGCGTTTCCCTTACTGTCCATGCTCGTTTCGGCAGGAACGTCTTGCGTGCGGACGCTATCCTACTGCGCAGCCGTCTTTTGGCTGTCAGCATCACGTAAAGAGTCTGTCAAAACGAACGAGCAGCCATATCCTTCGGCCGCCAACGTAAGGGAGGTAGTCGAAGGAAGGCTACATACTGTGAGGTTTCGAACTTCGAACCTTCAACAGGGTTCCTTTCCTTGGCCTACAAAAACAAAAACCGCATGTGCCCAGGCGGGTCATTGCGGGTTTTTACTTGAAGTGGTGCGCCAAGAGGGATTCGAACCCCCGACGTACTGATTCGTAGTCAGTCCCTCTATCCAGCTGAGGTATTGGCGCACGTTTTCAAACTGCGCTGTTAAAAGTGGTGCGCCAAGAGGGATTCGAACCCCCGACGTACTGATTCGTAGTCAGTCC
>CAVBAM010000215.1:0-3427 GCA_963593315.1 Candidatus Methanomethylophilaceae archaeon
GGTTGGATGGATTCGTCGGCCACAAGAAGGTAGCCGCCTTTAGCCACGTAAGGCAGATTGCGCAGTGCCTCGACGGTTTCGAAGGAGACGACGCAGTCCGCGCAACCGAAGTCGGCGACCATCGTGTGCACGGGCTCCTTGCCGAAGCGGACCACGGTCGTGACCGCGCCGCCGCGCTGGGACATGCCGTGAATCTCCGACACCTTCACATCATAGCCGCATTCAAGGGCGGTCTTGGCGAGCAAGTCGGCCGCAAGCACGGTGCCCTGGCCGCCGACGCCGCAGAGCAGGACGGTTGTTGCGCTATTCATGGCTAGTCCTCCTTCACCGGGTTTTCGATGCATCCGAACGCGCAGTACTGGGCGCACTGGCCGCAACCGATGCACTGGGACGGATCGATGAGCGCCTTTCCTTCGGCGTCCTTCGAAATCGCCGGGCAGCCGAGCGTCGTGCAAACGCCGCAGGCGGTGCAGGAGTCGTTGACGACGAAGGCGGGTTTGCGGATGCGATCGATGAGCACGCAGGGGCTTCTGAACACGATGACCGAGAGGGCATCGGAACGCGTGGTCTCGCGAAGCGCAAGGCGCACAGCCTTCATGTCGTTGGGGTTGACGGTGCGCACATCCTCGACGCCGATCGCCGCAAGCACGCCTTCGAGGTCAAGCTCGCGCGAGGGGCGCTTTTGCAGCGTTTCCCCGTTGAAGGGGTTGCCTTGGCGGCCGGTCATGGCCGTGGTGCGGTTGTCGAGTACGCAAATGGTGCCCGCACCCTTGTTGTAAACGGTGCTGATGAGCGCGGAGAGGCCGGAATGCGCGAAGGTCGAATCGCCGATGACGGCCACGACGGGCCGGTGGTCGGTTCCCGCCCATGCCAACTCGAAGCCATGCGACATCGACACGGAAGCGCCCATGTCGATGCAGGTATCCATAGCGGCTAGCGGCGGCAAGGCGCCAAGCGTGTAGCAGCCGATGTCGCCGGTGACGACGGCCTTCAGACGGGAAAGCTCCTTGAATACGAGTCGATGCGGGCAGCCGGCACAGAGCGCGGGCGGACGTCCGGGCAGGTCGGCGGGCGCATCCGCGTGCGCCGGGGCCTCGATGCCGAAGGCGGCGCGGATAAGCCCCGGGCTCAGCTCGCCGTCTTTAGGCAGCGGCTGGGGGAACTTCGCAATAGAGATGCCGAGGCTCGCCACCTGCTCGTGCAAATACGTCGAACCTTCCTCCACGACGTAGAGCGCATCGACCTCTGCCGCGAAGTCGAGAAGCGAGTTAGCCGGCAGCGGATAGGTGCAGCCGAGCTTGAACACCGACGCCTCGGGCAGCGCCTCGGTTACGTGCTGGTAGGCCGCGCCGGCACAGACGATGCCGATGGAGGAGCCCTTATACTCGACGCGATTGAATTCGCAGCGCTCGGCCCAATGCGCAAGCTCTTCGATGCGCTTAAGCTGGTCTTTGCGCCTGGGCTTGGCGAAGGCGGGCATCATGACCCATTTCGCCGGGTTCGTCTCGTAGGGCCTAAGCGCAACCTCTTCGCGCCCTTCGCAGGCAACCGGCGTCTTCGTATGCGAGACGCGCACGGACGAGCGAATGAAGAAGGGCACGTCGAAACGCTCGGACAGCTCGAACGCCGCCTTGGTGAAGGCGCGTGCCTCGGCCGAGTCGGACGGGTCGAGCATGGGGATATGGGCCGCGGCGGCGTAGTATTGCGAGTCCTGCTCGTTTTGAGACGAGTACATGCCGGGGTCGTCGGCAGCGAGGATGACGAATCCCCCGCCGACGCCGGTATAGGCCGCGGTGAACAGCGGGTCGGCCGCCACATTGACGCCGACGTGCTTCATGGTCGAAAGCACGCGCGCGCCGGCAGCCGACGCACCGACGCCCACTTCCACGGCGACTTTCTCGTTGACGCACCATTCGGCGTAAACGCCTTCCTTCTTCGCGAAGGTTTCAAGCGTTTCCGTCGAAGGGGTGCCGGGGTAGGCGACGCCGATGCGGCATCCAGCCTCCCATGCGCCCTGCGCTATCGCCTCGTTTCCTGATAACAGCTCCATGTCTCTCCCGTCTTGCGCGGCCTTATGCGGCCGAAACCCCTGATGAATCGGTTATTCTTCTTTGTATACCAGGCAAAATGCCCCAATTTGGACAACATCGCCGTCGACGAGCAGATAGCTGTCGACGCTGTTGTTGTTCACCCAGACCCCGTTGAACGAGTTCTCGTCGGTGATCTCCCACGCGCAGCCCTTCGGTTCAACCGATGCGTGGATGCGCGAGACGGTCATGTCGTTGAGAAAAATATCGCAGTTCGGGCTGCGGCCGATGGAGAGCTTCTTCTCACCAAGCTTGAAGGCCACGCCGGTTTGCGGACCGCGCACGACGTGCAAAACGCCATTGGTTTTCTGCTTCGCCGGCGCGGCAATCGCCTCGTCGCCTAGCGAGAGGGGCGCGAAGCGCTGCGTGGAACCCTGCAGCTTGAAGCCGCAGTGCGGGCAGCTCGCATCTTCAGCGGCAACGGCATTGCCGCAGACTGGGCATTGATTGGTCATGGTGCTCCTTTCCGTCCTGCCGAATGATTACAGCGAGGATGTCTTGTCGACGACGAGCGGCGTTTCATTGATGAGCGAAGATTGCGCGACGGTCGCCTGACCCGAGAAACCCCTGAAGAAACGATCGAACCAAATGCCGATGCCTTCCAGGAAGCTCGGTGCGGCAACATCTTTACACGCGACCAAGTCGTACGTGGCGATCACCTGATTGCGTTGCTTGAAGGTGATGGTACCCACCTTCTGCCCCGCTTTCACATTGCCGGTGATCTCCTCGTACTCGACCGACTGAGACACGTTGCCGTTCAAATCGAAGATCTGAACGCTAGCCTGCGGGTCGGAAAGCGTCGCCTCGACCGTGCGGTCTATCCAGTCGAGATGCGCGACGTTGGCGATGACCGGCACGCTCTGTCCCGCCATCTGGGCGGTTTTCGAGCTATGGGCCAGCGTGTAGCTCGTCTGATGGTCGAAGACCCAGTTGACAAGCTCGTCCGCATCCTCGAAACGCTGCGCCTCGGAAGTGGAGTTAAGCACGATGGCGTACAGTTCCTGCCCGTCTTTATTCACCGCGCCCGCGAACGACTCGCCAGCCAATTCGGTGTAGCCCGTTTTCACGCCGATGGCATTGTCGTTGATGTCGAAGAAGCCGTCGGTGGTTTCCAGGTCGACCTGAGCCGCCGCTCCGTCGCGCGTAACCGTGATCGTGCAGCTTCCTCCGCCGACGATATCGCGGAACGTCTGGTTCGTCATGGCGTAAGCGACGACCTTCGCCTGGTCGCGCGCCGTGCTGTGCAGGTTGCCCGCATGCTCGTCGAAGTCGAGGCCGTGCGGATTCTCGTAAACCGTGTTCGTGCAGCCCACCTTTTGCGCCGTGGCGTTCATTTGGGA
>CAVBAM010000216.1:0-3419 GCA_963593315.1 Candidatus Methanomethylophilaceae archaeon
AGGCGAGATCGACGACGATGCTGCCGGCTGGTCCGACGAGGCCGACGGCCCTGCTGCCGACGGGGCGCGCCCCGCTGCGGCGGGCAACGCTGCCGGTGCCGCTGCCAATAGCACGGGGGGCATCAAGTTCTAATGGCTGTGTCGGACAAGAGAAAGGCCGCCGACGCCGAGCAGGAGCACGTCGGCCGCGCCACCATCACCATAGACGGCGAGGAGTCGCCCGCAGCGGGCAACTCCTACGCCGCGCAGACGAGGGCCGGGCACACGCGCGAGGCGCGCAACCAGAAGATCTTCATCATGGGGGTCATTCTGGTGGCGCTTTATGCGTTCGCCCTGGTCGTCCCCAAGAACATCGTGGCGACCGCCCTGGGCGTGGCCGACAACGGCTACACCATCTCCTGGTTCATCTTGCAGCTTGAGAGCAATCTCAACGGCATTCTCGCCGTGTTGACCGGCAACGAGATAGCCATTAACGGCTACGACGCCATGATGATCCGCTACGTCATGATCGCCTTCACGGGCGCCGGCATGGCGCTGTGCGGCGCAGTCTACCAGGGCTCGTTCAACAACGCATTGGTGTCGCCCTCGACGCTTGGCGTGATGAGCGGCGCGTCGGCAGGCATGATCTTCTACGTCGTGTTCCTGTATGATTCCTCGTCGACGGAGTTCCTGTCGTCGGCGAGCTCGAGCGCGACCGCCATCGTAAGCGGCGCCTCGGCCTCCGACGACCCGCTCGGGTATATCCTGGGCTCCTACGGGCTTGCGCTCTGCTCGTTTATCGGCTGCATGCTCGTCGTCGCCATTGTGGTGGCGGTGCTGAAATTCGGCCGTGGGGGATCGTCGGCCATCTTCATGATCATCACCGGTCAGGTCATCGGCGGCATCATCGGCGCCGTGACCAATTCGGTCCGCTACTATTACCTGACGGTCGACGCGTACGGCGAGAAGGCCTCGCTTCTGCAGGATCTGATGATCGCCTCGTTCTTCCGCAATTACACCTGGCTTGACCTCGTGGCCGTCGGCGTGCCGCTCGTCGTCACGTTTTTGGTGGTCATGCATCTGCGCCAGAAGATGATGCTGCTTTCCATGGACACCACCGAGCAGCGCACGCTCGGCATCGAATCGAAGCGCACGCGCTATCTGGTGCTTACGCTGTGCACGCTGCTCACCGCGCTGATCGTGTCGTTTTGCGGGCAGGTCGGCTTCGTCGGCTTCTTGGTGCCGCACATGGCGCGCCGTTTGGTGGGTCCGAACTTCAAGTACCTGCTGCCGGCATCCACCGTGCTCGGGGCCATTTTCGTGCTGGGCGCCTATACGCTGCTCATGATGACGCTCGGAGCCGAATACGAAACGATGGTCGGCATGTTCATCTCCATCGGGGGCGCCGCGGTGTTCCTGGTGACCGCGCTTCGGGGAGGGGGGAACGTCCGTGGCCAATTCAAGTAGGGAAGAGGGCGCCGTGCCCTCGGCGGCTGAAGAAGTTTCGACGGCATCTGCGGGTCGCAATGTCCAGCCCGCCGCCGAACCTGCGGCCGAAGTCCAGCCGTCCTTCGTCAACGCCACGGCTGCCGACATCGCCCGTTACAACCTGGGCAGCGTCGACGCCGTCGCCGTGCCCGATGAGCGTCGTCCCCTGGGAGTGGCGCTGCGCCAATGGGTCTCCGCCGCAACCACCGGCGCGCACATGAAGGCCGATCGCTGGTCGCTGCGCGCGAAGGTCATCTTCTCGATGATCATCCTGGTCGAGCTTGCGTATTTGTCGCTGGGCATCATGGGCGCCGCCGGGCAGAACTACCCCTATAGCGGTGCGTACGCCACCTACGATCCGCTGCAGGTGGCGGCCGTTATCGGCGAGCACGCGTACAATTTCTTCGGCCCGCTTCTGCACCTGTGGGGCGCGCACGACAATACCTGGATCCTGGAGAACGTTCCCGGCTATTGGGCTGTCTGGTACCGCGCCGGCGTTGTCGGCATCACGCTTCTGTGCGCCATCTTGCTGGCGGTTGCCGGCATGCTGTACCAGAACGTGTTCAAGAACCCCATCGCCGGCCCGGGCATGCTCGGCGTCAGCTCGGGCGTGAGCATCGGCATGATGCTGATGGTGGTGCTCTACAGCTCCGCCGCCGGGTCGATGATCAGCCAACGCTACCTCTTCTGCTACGGCTTCGGCGCGGCCATCCTCGTCTTCGTCATCATCGCGGGCAAGAAGCTTTCCGGCAAGGGCCGGCCCTTCGACATCGTCACCATGATGCTCGTCGCCTCCATCCTAAGCCAGCTGCTCGGGTTCGTGGTGAGCTACATCACGCTGTTCCTCATGAACGAGGAAGATTACCTGACCTTCTACAACCTCTCGCAGATGCTCACCATCGACACGTCGCTCATATCCTGGGTGGCGCTCAGCGTCGCGTTCGTCATCTCGTTCGTTCCCGTGTGGCTTTTGCGCTTCAAGCTTAACGCGCTGGCCTTCGAGGAAGAGGAAATGCGCATGATGGGCCTTAACGCCACGCGCCTGCGCGGCGTGGCGCTCGTTTGCGGCGCCATCATGATCCTCGCAGCGCAGGTGCACACCGGCATGGTGTCGATGGTCTCGCTCATCGTGCCGTTTCTCTCGCGTTCATGGTTCGGCGTGGAGTTCCGCAAGCAGCTTGCGGGCAACATCTGCATCGGCACCATCCTTTTGCTCGCATGCCGCGACATCACCGACCTCATCCCCTTCGTGGGCGATGGCCTGGCCATCGGGTCGATCGTGAGCGTTGCGGCCATGCCGCTGTTCGTCGTCATCATGGCCCGCCAAATGCGCGGCTGGGAATAGGGAAGGAGTCATCGGGTGAAACTGACCTTGCGCGATGTGGCCGTGGGCTACGATCGCGCCAAACCCGTTCAGAAGTTCGTCAACTTCACCGTGGAATCGGGCGAGGTGTGCTGCATCTTGGGTCCCAACGGCTGCGGCAAGACGACGCTCGTGAAGTCCATCTTGGGGATGGTGCCGCTTTTGGACGGCAAGATCTCCATCGATGGCTCGGACGTGACGAAGTGGAGCGCCCAGCGCCTCTCCGAGCAGGTCGCCTACGTGGCGCAGAAGCATTCGCAGCCCTTTCCCTTCCAGGTGAAGGACGTGGTCATGCTCGGCCGCGTCAACAAGACGCGCGGGCTTTCCTCCCAGCCCGGCCGGCAGGATTACAACGTGGTGGAAAACGCCATGCGCGAAATGGGCATCTACCACCTGCGCAACAAGCCCTACCTGGACATTTCGGGCGGCGAACTGCAGATGGTCATGTTCGCCCGCGCGCTCGCCCAGGAACCGCAGCTGCTCATCATGGACGAGCCGACCGCCGCGCTTGACTACGGCAACGCGGTGCGCGTCATCGGCAAGGTGCGCGAGCTGGCCGAGGCGGGCTATGGGGTGCTTATGATCACGC
>CAVBAM010000217.1:0-3418 GCA_963593315.1 Candidatus Methanomethylophilaceae archaeon
AGTCGCAACCGTGCAGCACCTCTTCCCCACCGGCATACGAAAACGTCACACCGGACAGCTCAAGGCGCTCGAACGAAGAGACGTCGAACGAAGCGCCGCGGGAGGAGCCGTCGCTCGATGAACCCCCAACCGGTGAATCGTTCGCAGCATCCGTCTCAGCAGCAATTGCAACCGCACCCCCGACAGGGGCTTTCCCAACAGTGCCCGAAACCTTAGCGGGGTCTTCGCCAGCAGCCTTCGCTGCCGACACGGCGCCTTCGTCCGCCCCGCCGCCTTCACCCGCTACCGATCCGCCCGCGCCCGCCGGTGCGGCGCCCGTCGCGCCGCCAGCAGCCTTCGCACCCGTTCCGCCCTCGCCGCGCAGCGCCATCAGGCGCTCGGCGCTGGCGAGCATCGACGAGTACTTCGAGAACGAACCGCCCAGCGTCGAAAACGGCGACTGCAACTGGCCGACCAGCTGCACCACCGCCATCAGCGTGCCGTACGTGCACGTGCCCGCGAGGATCCCGAGCCCGCACCAGGCGAACCCCGCCACGTAGGCCGCCTGCACGGCTAACACCAAAAGCGTGCTGCACGCGTTCGAGGCGTCGGCCTTGCGCAGGCGCGCGCGGCGATGGCCCGCCATGGCATCGCCCGCCAGCCGGCGTACCTTGCCCTCGCGGCAAAACGCGTGGACCACCAGCAGGCTGTCCAGGCATTCCTGCAGGTAGCTGCGCATCCCGCCCTCGGCCTGCTGCATGCGCGCGTGCAGGCGCTTCATCAGCGGACGCACGGCAACCGACGCCAGCGCCGCCACGCAGCCGCCCGCCAAAAACGCCAGCGTCAGCTGCGGGACCAGCGCGAACAGCGCCGCGAGCACGCCGGCCAGGCGCACCGCCATGGAAACGCCTGTGGATACCAGCGTGGTCGCGCCCTCGGCCACCACCGAGACGTCGGACGTCATGCGCGTCATCAGCTCGCCGGAATGGGCGTGCTCAGCCTGCGCATACGGCAAGCCGAGCACATCGGCGAACGCGCGGGCGCGCAGCTGGTTCTCGAACGCCGAGCGCGTACGTTCGAGCAACGCGCGATTGGCAGCGATGCAAGCCACCTGCACGCACAGGATGCCGGCGAAGACGCCGCACCACAGCCAGAAGCCTTCCGCCGAACCCGCGACCGCCGCGTCGATGGTTTCGCGCATGGCCAAGGCGAACCCCACCGCGTTGGCAGCCATCAGGCTTTGCAGCAGGCACAACGCCGCGATGCGCGCAGCACCCGCGCGCCCCACCACGTCGACAATCCAGCGACGAGCAGGCGCGCCGCCGCCCAACAGCCGGCGCACCTTGGCCACAACATTCATCAGGACTCGCCACCCTTGCGCGTCGAGGCATCGCCCGGCCCACCAGAGCCGCCCGCATTCAACTGCAATCCCACTTCGCCAAGCGCAGCGGAATCCTCGCGCCCGTACGAACTACCCGCCGAAACGCCACCCAAAACCCGGCGCTTCACGCGTCCGGCCAGCGCACGCGCGCGCATGGCGCACCCACGCAGCGGGTACAGCGCATACCAGGTGCGCACATACGCCCGATACGGCAGCCCGCCCATGTCCACCGGTTTATCGCCGCGGTAAAACCCGGTCAGCACGCCAATGACGCGCTCGTCGGAAATGTCGCGCTCCTTGTTCAGGCAGTTGTCGCCCAGCATGGTGTAGCCGCGCTCGTGCACCTCGACGCAGCGATGCAGCACATACGCGTCGCCGCGCCGGTACAGCGGCACCTCAAAGCGACGCAGGCGCCGGCCGGCAAGCGGCTCGACGATGATGGTGTCGCGACGGTTGCGCAGCATGGGGCGCATGCTCACGCCCGCCGTCGTGCCCACGTACACGCCCTGCTTCGCCAACGCGTCCTCGATGCGCGC
Organism: Candidatus Methanomethylophilaceae archaeon; assembly: GCA_963593315.1. Taxonomy (GTDB): domain Bacteria; phylum Actinomycetota; class Coriobacteriia; order Coriobacteriales; family Eggerthellaceae; genus Senegalimassilia. Next base: position 1,897 of record CAVBAM010000217.1, read on the forward strand.
GCCGGAATCCCCCGCCGGCCAAGGCTCCTGCAGCCCGCCGTTTTCGAATTCCGAAGCCACTTACGCCAGAAACCCGTGGTCGGCAGCCTGCTTGACAAAGGCGGCGACGTCGGCCGCAGCCTTGTCGGCATCCACGTCGTAGGCGGAAACCAGCTGCGCGGCGATGTCGGCATCCGACTTGCCCGCGGTCAGGCCCTCCCAAATGACGCGCCCCGTTTCGTTGAGCTTGATCATGCCATGGAAGCTCTTGCTGGCCTCACCCGTGGCGATGACCACCGCCTGCCCCGCCACCTCGCGGAGCACGAAACCTTCTTTGATACGCATTCGTTTTCCTTCCTTCTACAAGGCCGGCCGATACGGCTGACCGGTAAGCGCTTCGAAGCTTGCGCGCACGGCGTCCTCAGACATGTCGCACGCCAGGCCGAACAGCGGCGTGCGCGCAAGCAGGTCGTCCAGCAGCTCCAGCGTGGTTGCCGCCGCGAGCGCGTCGTTGGGCAGATACACCTGCCGCAGAACCTTGTCCAAGCACTCGGACGTATCCAGGCGGCGAACCGCCGACGCGCCGGGCGCGCTGCGCGAAAGCAGCACAATGCCGGCAAGCGGGGCGTGCGCGTTTTCCTGCCAGGCCTCCTTGCCCGCCCACGGCGTGCCGTAAGCGACGGCGGGCTGATCGGCGGCGTCGGGAATGCGCAGGAACGGCTTGTCGCCATTGATGACATGCACATCGGGACCTAAGTACTGGCGCCACAGCATGATGTGCGTCGACTTGCCCGTGCCGCTCGGCGCCGTGAACAGGTACGCGCGGCCGCCGTATTGGATGACCGCGCCATGCACCAGCAAACGCCGCCGCTGTGGCAGCTGGTTGGAGATAGCGCGCAGGACCGCGAGCGTTTCCAGATACACATCCGACCAGGAACGGTCGTCGGTAGCCAGGGCCCGCTCAGCCTCGATATCGTCCCGCGTAACGGCAACAGAAAGATCGACTGAACCAGCCGGCGCGCCATCAAGCAAGTATTCCGAGCAAAGCTTGCGAACACCCGAATACAGCGACCGAACCGCAACAGTCAAATCCGCGACCCGCATAACAAAAGGAGCAGCCGCAGAAGCCGCGCCATCACTCAAACCAAAACGCACCCCAACACCACCAATCCAAATAGCCCATCCCACAACAAAGATCGAAGATCGTGTGCCAAGGTTTTCGTAGGCTTGAGCGAAAGCTCAAACCCTAATAGAGAGGGGCGAAAGCCCCGACACACATTTTGTAGCGTTCGCAAGAGCGCGCTTCCGGCGAAGCCGGAACATCAACCCGAAACGACTCACAATCGCCTAGTAATACCCGGTCCAAACACCTTCGGACCCAGACGACCCGCCGTTACCGGAATTCCCGCCATCCGAATTCCCGGAATCACTGCCGTTGCCGGAATCTCCCGAATTCCCAGAATCACTCTGGCCATCGGAACCACCCGACGAGCCCCCATTGGAGCTCCCGCCAGAGGAGCCCGAAGACGACCCCGAACCCGTG
>CAVBAM010000218.1:0-3411 GCA_963593315.1 Candidatus Methanomethylophilaceae archaeon
GATATCGCGCCATGGGGCGTCCTTCCGCACAATCTCGCGCATACGCGAAAGCGCCTCAGCAGCTTGCGCGTCGGTCTGCACGGCCTCGCGCTCCTGCGACCCTTCCATCAGCTTCAGCGCCGCCAGCGCCTCGTCGAAAATGCGCTGCTGATTTGGGAAGAATCCACGTACGGACTCCAAGTCCTCGCCCATATCCAACAGATCGTCGGCGTGGCTCGCAACGGTGTTGAATAGCGCTATGCGGTCCTTCGCGCTGTCAAGCACCTCGTCCAGCAGGTTGATGGCGTTCACCACTACCGTACGACCCGGGTACTCGGCCTTCGTGTATTCGCCGGTCAACTTGGTCTTGCACCAGTCGCGCAGCTCGGTGAAGTTCCTCACCGCGTAGTCGGCCAGCCCGTCCTCGTCGGTCGGCACGCTGCCCTCAAGCTCCATGTCGCCAAGCACCCGACGCACGCGGTTCAGCTGTACGTCGTCAACCTTCTTACGGATGCGCACGGCGGTCTTGTCCCACTCGGATCGGCGCGTCAAATATAGCGTCAGCTTCGGGTCGGAAAGCGCGACGGTCGCCCCCGCGCGTACGAACTCGGCCTTCTGATCGGCCGCCAGGCGCGCCAGGCATCCGGAAATGTCCAGCTCGCGCCACCCGTAGGGCGGGTTCTGGAAATGACGGATCACCTCGCCCACCGACGTTTCGGCATAGCCGATCGCCCGCGCGTCCAGGAAGCGCTGCACCTCGGCGTCGGCCTCGGCATTCGCACCGCTCATCCCGTCGAAGCTTCCCTGCCGATTGTCGCTGCGCCGCAGAATGGCGGTGATGTCCGCGTCCTGCGCTAATGGCGCGCTCACCTTGTTCGCGTGGCGATACACGCTCTTTGCCAGCAACTGCAGCGCCTGGTCGAGCTTGTCCTTGCCACTTGCCGCGCGCACTTCCACCAAATTGCCGTCAACCGCCACGACGGCTTCCTTCAAATCGCGCTCGATCATCAAGCCGGCGATCTTCTTCGCGGCGTTCGACTCCTTGCGCTTCAGGTCGTAAATGCGCTGCGTGCCCTCGGGCAGCGCCTCGCGCGAGCGGGTTCGCATCCACTTGTCGATCTTCGCGGCGTTCTCCAGCACCTCGTAGTAATCCTCAGCGGTGCCCAAAACCACAATCGCCTTGCCTGAGCTGGCAAAACCCACCTCATGCGCATCCTGCTTCGCCATGGGGTTCGCCAGCGTAACCACCTGCAACGGCATGCCGCCCGAAGGCTGGCCGTAGGGGCTGTCGTCCACGTAGGCGTCGAATTTGAAGTCATTCACGCCCACACGCACCTTCGCGCTGGTGTAAATGCCGGCGAAGATGGTCTTCTTCACTTCCTCGATAATGCCGGCCGCGTCAACGTCCATGCTCTTTATCTCGCGCGTGATGTCCTGCTCCTCATTGGTGAGGAACTGGTACGTGTCGCCGCTGCGGCTGACGTAGTTTTCGCGCACCAGGCGAGCGAGCGACTCCCCCAGCCACGCGCGCATCTGCACCTTGTCGGCGGCCATGTCGTCGACCATCAGCACGGCGATGTTGCCGATGGTAGGCTTCACGTCGTCGATGTAGCGGATGAGGTAAAGCGTTTTCAGCACCTCGACGTCCTGCGGCTGAATGCCGGCGGAATCCTCGGCCGCGCGCTGGCAGCGGTCGATCACCTGGCGAATGTCGTGCTCCAAAAATTCCGCGAGCGTGTCGTAGAAGCGCCACAGCGGCACGAGCGCGCCGGTTTCACTGCCAGCCACCGCCTGAGCCGATTCCTGGAACCCGGAAAGCATGGAGCGCTCGCCGCCGGATAGGTGCTTGCCCGAATTGCCGTGGATACGGATTTGCTTCAGCACGTCGCGCATGAGGTTGAACTGGTATTCCACGAACGGATACGCCTCGCGGAAATCTTCCGGACCACGATATCCCACCAGGTCGGTGCGCGAATCCTCGAAGGTGAACAGATTCTTCAACACCGCCGACTGTTTGTCGTACGTGGCGTTGAGCAGCGCGGCGGCCGTGTCGGTCTTGTCAAGCACGCGGCGCTTGATAACCTCGTCAACGCTCGACGAAGACAGCGACAGGCGCGTGTTGAAGCGCCCCTGGATCTTCGAGAAGTCGTTGCCGGAAACCTTCGTCACCTCGTCGATGGCCTCCTGGCTGGTAACCATCACCCACACGCGCCCGCGACAGCGTGCGCCAAGGTCCTCGACGATGGTCTGCAGGTTCAGCATCAAATTCACGTCCGAACCGATGAACTGGCCCACCTCGTCAACCATGAACAGCAAGCGGAACTGCCCACCCACCTCGGCGGCGCGGGCATCGGCATACGCGGCAATCTGATCGACCAAATCCTCGGGCGCAACGGCCGCGTCGTCATAGAGCGCGCCCGCTTGATTGCGCGCCTGCTGCTCGGACCAACCGAATACCTCCTGCAAGGCTTCGACCAGGTCATCCTCGAAAAAGTCGATCTGGTCGCGAGTGTTCTCCCACGTCTCGCCGTTGATGCGTGCGAACGCCGCACGGAACTCGCCGGTTTTGCCCTGCTCGGCAATGTGCTCTTCCAAGCGACCGACGCTCAAGTTCGTGCCGCAGAAGCCGCGATGCTCATAGAACACGCGAGCGAAGGCACGCAGCAGCGCCGTCTTCGCCGTTGGGCCTTCCTTCCAATTGCTAGCCTTGTCGTCGATATTGAACAGGATGGTTTCGGTAGGGATGTCGCAGGCGCGTTTCATCTGCGCACACACCAACGGGTCGGCAACCTTGCCCTCGAAGTACTCGTACGGCGTGCGCCCGTCCACTTCCCTATTCGCCAGCAGGTAGCTGAGCATCTTCAGGAAGTGCGATTTGCCGCTACCGAAGAAGCCGCTGATCCACACGCCAATGCGGTCGGTAGGCGCATCGATCGCATCGGTATAGCTTTCGAAGAATGTGGTGAAGTGCCGCTGCAACTCGCGCGTGATGACGTATTCGGACAGCTCCTGCTCAATGGACGCCTCGTCGTCCTGAGCAACCTTCACAACGCCGTTGATGGTGCGGTTGATGTCCTTGGCAAACAGGTCTTGGATAATCATGAAAGTCCCCTTACAAAAGATCGAACGCTCGGTAGTAATTGCCGTCTTTCAAGCTGTTGAACAGGGACAACGATTGCCCCGTATAGACCCCTGGGTAAAACGCGACCACCGGTACGTTTTGGAAGCAGCCGCGTTGCTGCAGCGTTTCGAACAGCCCATGCAAACGCAAAACCGGATACACCTCGCCCACACCGGTAAGCAGAACAACGGACGGCGCGCCGTTGGTGCCAGCGCTTGTGGCGCCGGCCGAGTTAGCTGAGGTTGCCTGCATTAGGCCAGATGGAATCGAGCGCCCCTGCGCCGCCGCCTCGGCGATGGCATCCGCAAAAT
>CAVBAM010000219.1:0-3398 GCA_963593315.1 Candidatus Methanomethylophilaceae archaeon
TGCCGAGTCTCCGTGCAGCGATTTCGCGCCCTCGCGGCAGGTTTTCCGAGTTGCTGCCGCCCCGTGCAGGGGTTTTCGGCTTCCGGCGGCAGGTTATCCGGGTTCCTGTAGCAGTTTGCCTGCACGCGGGCTCAGTAAGTCGGAAAACCTGCCGCCGAAGCCCCGTTTCCGTGCACAGAGATTCGGAAACTCGGAAAACCCGCCAGGGGCAGACGGCGGGCGGGCAGGGATGGCGCTTGACCGATTGGCGCTCAACCCGCGACGCGCTCGCAAGCTTCCGCTCCCTCCAGCGTTACCCCAGCTGCCAAACTCTGGCGGTCACGGTGACGACTGGTCCAACCGATCCGTTGATCCAATTTACACGCCCAAACCCTAGCACCTCCAAGCCAGAGGCGCTATACTGCGGTCTGCATCTGTCTGTGGTGTCCGCACTAAACATTCCGATGCGCATAGGTTATAAGCAAGGTCTTCTTCATTGAGGTTAGGTGGGGTTCCCACTATTGGCCGATTTGTCGAAGGCCTTCTTATATTTCAGGAAGTCGTAAATCCTGATAAGCCTCTTCAATTCGCTATTGCCATTGCTCCAGAACGTCGTCGTAGTCGCGGCCCAGCCGGTCGATGCTCTTCACCGCAATCACGTCGCCGGGGCGAAGCCTTTCCGTCAGCGCTTTCCACGCCTGGCGGTCGAAATCCTTGCCGCTTGCCTTGTCGGCGAAGATGTTGCGCGGATCGACGCCGAACGTGCGCAGAGCCTCCGTCTGGCGGTCCAGATTCTGTTCGCGGCTGCTGACGCGCGCGTAACCGTAAACGTTCGGCCTTGATGCCGTTGCCGAAACCGCCATTCCCCTCGTCGCCTGAATCCTGGCTGCCGAATCGTTTCGCTTTCCCACTGTTGCCACCTCGTTTTCTTGAACCGGGAGCCGCCCTACTTGGGCGGATGGCGAATATCGCCAGCAAATACAGTGGAATTCAGCGACGGCAAGACGACGCAGCGACCGGTGCCGACACAGGAAGAGCGGGCGAGCTTGCGCCCGGACCGGGGGATTCGCCACCAGACGCGAAGACGGCATCTTCGTTATCCCGATCACCCGCCTCGCGGCATAAAAAAGCGGCGGCGCTCCAACGCGATCGGAACGCCGCCGCCCTTTGCGCACCGTTGCGATCGGAACGCCGCCGCCCTCACTCGGCTTCGTTAGCCTTCGTAGCGCAAATAGCCGTCCCAGGGCTCCCAGAAGTAGGAGCGCACGCAAATCTCGGTGCCCGTCTGGTCGCCGGGCTGCCCGCCGATCGCGCCGCCCCACTCGTTGCCCGACGCGTGTACGAGCAAGCCGCCACCCAGATACACCGCCGTGTGCACTGCCTCATTCAGCAGGATGTCGCCCACCTGCAGGTTTGAGAAATCCCCGAGCCATGAAAAGCCGTTGCGCGTGAGGTTGTACACCATGTTGCCGGTGTAGGTGGCGCCGTCGGTTTCAAGGCCGGCGACGCGCAGCGACGAGACGACCAAAGACGAGCAGTCGTAATCGCCACGCTCACCCCAGCGATACTCCTGGTCATAGCCATGGGAGTTGTCGGCGGCCATTTCGAGCATCCAGGTCACGTAGTTGCTAACGTAGCCGTTTGCGCAACGGACACCGATAAGCGCGCCGTCACCTTCCCGCAAATGGTACGACACGCCGTCCACATCATGCCAGCCATACAGCATCCAGCCCATGACCAGGTCGTAAAGAACGCCTTTGTGCTCGTCGCGGATCCACGTGAGCCCGTGGGCGGCAGCACCCGTCTCACTATCGAGCAGATACCAGTGGTAGTCCTTATCCTCGGCATTGGCGTGCAGAAGCTGTTGACCGTAGAGCATCTTGCCGGTCACCTGTTCGTAGCACACCCATTTCTCGCCCGAATCAAGCCACTGCCAGCCGTAGGTGACCGCGCCCGTAACCGGGTTGAAGTAGTACCAGTACGACGGCGCACCGGCCGTGTTGTCACAGGTAATGTACTGCTCGCCGTAGGTCATCCAACCGAAGGTGGGCTCGTAATACACCCACTTGGAATCCTCGGCAAGGTATTGCCAGCCATACTGGGTGGCGCCGGTGGTCTCGTCGAAGCAATACCAGTGGTATTCGTCGCCGGCATCGTTCCCGCAGGGAATGTACTGCTGGCCGGAAAGACGCTGGCCGTTGGCGGCGTCGTAGTAGGCCCATTTCGAAGCGGACTCGACCCATTGCCAGCCGTACTGACGCGCGCCGGTGGTGTTGTCGAGAAGGTACCAGTGACGCGCGGTGGCAGCGTCGTCAGCCTCGTCGCCCTCGGAAGGCAGGTACGCCTCGCCGCGCTGCAAGATGCCGGTTTCCGGGGAGAAATAGCGCCACGTCTCGCCCGACGCGTCTGCCGACCAGCCGTAAACCATGGCGCCGGTTTCGTCGTCGAAGTGGTAGATCTTGCCGCCGATGATGCAGTCGCCAGTCACCAGCACGCCGTCGTCGTAGAAGTAGGTGCCGGTTTCGTCGGTGATCCAGCCGTGGTATCCGGGAGCGACGGCAGCGTGCTTGCTGCTGGAATCCTCGCTGGCCGAGCCGTCGGCCACGTCAGCGCCGGATTCGCTGCTGGCAGCGGAAGGGTTCGCGCTGGAAGAATCCGCGGCGGCGGCATTCCCGCTGGCATCCTTTTCGGCTCCAGCGGCGGATCCGGCAGCCGCGCTTCCCACATCGCCGGCAGTTTCCACGCCGGCGGCGCTAGCCGCGGCAGACGAGTCGCCAACCACGCCCGCGACGCTTTCCGCATCCAGGTAGACCGGTTGATCGGCAACCCGGATAACCGCATCCGAGGCTGCTTCGGCCGACGCCCCGTCGGCCTCGGCCGCGAATGCGGGCTGGCACGCGAGCGCCAAGCAGATTGCGCACGCCGCCACCGATACGCTTCCCACGGTAAAACGCTTCATATCTCCTCGCTTCCAGCGAATGGATGCTTCCCATCGAAGCAGAGCCAAGGCCAATCGATTCGAGCCCGTTGCAACTTCGGGCTCTTTTTAGACAGGTATAACTAAAACCGATTATCTCACTATTTCCACGTGAGGCAACGGAAATCCGGGCCCGCGCCTCCGAAGAAGCGCGGACCCGCTTTCCCTTCTTACGCCTTCTCCACCCGCACGGCGCACACCTTGTATTCCGGTGTGGCGCAAATGCGGTCGAGCGCGGCGTTCGTCAGCCAGTTGGCATTGCCATCCTGGAAATGGAACGGCATCCACGTCTGCCCCGGGTTCGTCTTTCCCGAAACGTGGGCCGTCGATTGGATGGTCGCGCGTCGGCTCGTCACATTCACGCGATCACCGTCGGAAATGCCCAGCCGCTCGGCGTCCTCGTCGTTGATCTCGATGAACGACTCGCCCGAAATCTCGTTGA
>CAVBAM010000220.1:0-3394 GCA_963593315.1 Candidatus Methanomethylophilaceae archaeon
ACTGAAATCCGTAGGGTTGAGCGAAAGCTCAACCCTTATTAGAGAGCGCCGAGGCGCGACACATAATTTCCGTCTACAGCGCGTCTTCGCCTTCTTGCAGGCGGCGCACTTCTTCGAGCATTTGGCGGGCGACGAATTCGTTGTCGGACTCGTCGCTGTGCATGTAGTCGAGCAGCATGGCGATCGTCAGCGCCTCCATATGGGCTTCCACGCCGCGTTCCACCAGGTAGTACGCCGAGATGATATCGTTGGCAAGATCGCTTTTTCCCGTGCTCGGGCATTTGCGCTTTGCGCGCTTCTTGTCTTCCTGCAGCGCGTTGATGACGTCGAGCACGCTGATTTGCGAAGGGTCTTTCGCCAGGCTGTAGCCGCCGTGCTTGCCCGGCCGTGCGGCGATGATGCCTGCGTTGCGCAAAAGCTGCGCCAGCTGAATCAGGTAGTCGCGGGGAATGGACATGTCTTCGGCCACGTCTCGTGACGAGCAAACCGTTCCCTTTTCGGCGAGGTATAAAACCGCGCGCATCCCATATTCGGTCGAGGCTTTCAAACGCATAACCCCCTCACTTCCCCCAAGCACCATGCGTCATGCGCGGTGCAATTGAATAAGCGCGAACCACGGGTTGCCAACAACCCGCATGAGCATAGTTCCCGGCTGCGCGCTTGCCGATAATCCCATCATCCGTGCGCCGTTCTTCGAGCGGTCGCATGGACTGTTTTGCCCCTACTATATGCCGAACGCTCGAAATACCACTCATGGAGTGGAGTATTTTACAAAAGTCTACAGGATTATACGAGCAATTCCTACAAATTCACTTTTGTTTACAGTTTGCGCTGTTCACCGGCGCAACAATCGGCGAATCAAGGTATTCGACTGCACTGTGGGAAGCGAGCGGCCGGGCGCATATTTCCACAGCGCTCGGCCGCCTTCTGCATGCGTTGCGGCTAGTTCTTCTTCGCCCCGAAATTCGACTTGTGCAGCACCGTGGTGCCGATAACGACGAGCACCACGCCCACGCCCAGGCTCAGCCATGGGTTGGCGGTGAAGCCCGCGATGATGTAGCAGATGAAGCAGCACACCATCACGAGCGTGGCATAAGGCAGCTGGGTCGCCACATGGCTCAGATGGTTGCATTTCGCGCCGGCCGAGGACAGGATGGTCGTGTCGGAGATGGGCGACACGTGGTCGCCGTAGACTGCGCCGGCCAAGGTGGAACCGATGGCTACCAGGAACAGCGGATCGTCGGCGGGGTAGACGCCGATGACGATGGGGAGGATGAGCGCGATGGTTCCCCAGCTGGTGCCCATGGCGAAGCCGATGAACGCAGCGACGATGAAGATGATGCACGGCAGGATGGCGAGCGGCACGCCGATGCCGGTCAAAAAGCCGCTCACGAATTCACCGGTGCCCAACATATAGCGGCAGCAGCCGCCCAAGCTCCAAGCCAACACCAAGATCATGATGGCGCCGACCATGGAACGCACGCCTTCCGAAAGGCTCTCGACGAAGCCGGACAGCGTGGTGAGCCCGCGCGGCAGGAACATGGCGCCGGCAACGCAGATGGCCACGGTCGCGCCGATGCATAGGCCGCCGACGGGGTTCACGCCGACCGCCTCGGAGAATTCGACGCCCTCGAAGAAGCCGCCGGTGTACATCATGCCCAGGATGGAGAACACGATGAGCGTGAGAATGGGGACGACCAGGTCATAGACCTTGCCCTTGTCGGAAATGTCGAGGCCCTTGTACTCTTCCATGGCATCCGCCGCGCTCATTTCGACGTCGGACTGCTCGGTGACCACGCTCTCCAGCGCGGTGTGGTCGTTCGGGTCGGCGCTTGCAGCTTCGGAAAGGCCTATGCTCGCCACCTTCTCGAGCGTGCTGCCCTCGTCGGGAATGGTGCCTCGGGCCGATTCCTCGGCCTGACGCATGGGACCGAAGTCGTTTTTGCCGGCAATGAGCATGAAGAACACGAAGAAGATGGTGAGCAGCGCATAGAAGTTATAGGGGATGGACTGCACGAATGTGGTGAAGCCGTCGTCGCCCAAGTATCCGCCCACGGCGACCGCCCACGACGACACCGGCGCGATGATGCAGACCGGAGCGGCGGTGGAGTCGATGATCCAGGCGAGCTTTTCGTGGCTGATGTGGAAGCGGTCGGTGACGGGACGCATGACCGCGCCGACCGTCAGGCAGTTGAAGTAGTCGTCGACGAAGATGATGATGCCGAGGATTGCCGTGAGAATCTGCGCCATCTTCGCGTTCTTGATGTGCGTGGAAACCCATTCGGCATAGGCGCGGCTGCCGCCGGCGGTCGCGACCACTACGGTGAGGGCTCCCAGCAGCGCAAGGAACAGGAGCAGCGCCCCATTGCTTGATATCTGCAGCGCCATGACGGTCGGCACGTCGGTAAACGACGCCACCAGCTGATCGACGCCGGCGCCGTTGAGGGAGAACTGGTAGATAACCATGCCGACGAACACGCCGACGGTCAGCGACGAGTACACCTCCTTGGTGATGAGCGCCAGCGCCAGCGCCAAAAGCGGCGGCACGATGGACCAGGCGCCCGTGCTGATAAGCTCGTAGGCTTCTTCCATTCCGATTCCTTCTTCCTTCTGTTCGCCATGCGCGCGGCGCACATGGCCGTTTTGTTGCGCATCAGTATACCGATGCCTGCAATAGGTCCTGCCGGGAATCTGCCGAAGGAGGGCATTCGCGAAATGGAAGGCGTGAAAGGGGGGTGGTTTGTTTCCAGCTTGTTTCCGCTCCCCTCGCCGACCGATGCCGGAATTGGCGGTTGCGTCAGGGGAGGAACATTTATACTGGGAAATAGGGATTTCCGACACACCCATGAAGAGGCCGGAAAGAATCGAGGGCGACATGATGGGCAACGATTCACGCAAGGCGGATTTCGATCAAGGCGAGCCAGCTTCGACTTGCGGGGGCTCTTCTTTGCCGGGCGCGTCAGTCCGCGATGCTTCCCATGCGGACGCCGTCGCGTACATCGAGGGCTCGCAAGCGCTTTTGAACTCCTCGATTGCGTGCTGAAGGGCTCGGAATCGGCTCAAATCGACGTCGGTGCTCTTCCCGAGCTGCAGCGACCGCTGGCGAGCAAGATAGTCGCGCTCGGATCATTCGTGCGCGACGTGCAGGTTCTGACGAAAGACTTGGCGCAGGGCCACCTTGCCGCCGCCCCGCGCGAAGCACTGCTCGACCATGACAACCCGCTCGTGTCCTCGCTTGACGAGATCCGTTCGAATTTGACGAACGCGCTGACGATGGTGGAGACGTTCGCGTCCGGGGCCGACGCCCCTACCTGCTCTTGCACCTGCGGCGGTTCCGCGAGCGAGTTTTCCGAAGCGCTTAACGAGGCCGCGACCGACATGAACGACCAGCGCC
>CAVBAM010000221.1:0-3390 GCA_963593315.1 Candidatus Methanomethylophilaceae archaeon
CCACCTTGGGGGGAGGACCTGTGAACACGAAGACGAAACGGCGCATGATGGCCGTGACGGGAATCATCGTCATCGTTTTGATCGTCATCTTGGCGGTGGTCGGCGGTGCGGGCGCGGCGAAGAGCGCGACCATTGCTGATGCCGTGGCCGGCACGTATCCGGACCAAAAAATCCAGGTGACCGGTAACGTCGTCGAGAACTCCTACAAAACCGAGAATAACGTCCTGACGTTTCAAATCTACGACAAGGACGGCAACCCCGGCGAGGTGCTGTCCGTGCGCTACGAGGGCGGCGTATCGGCCACCTTCGGCAACGACGTGACGGCCATCTGCACGGGCAAGATCGCCGACGACGGCGTCCTGCACGCAACCGAGCTTGTGACGAAGTGCCCCTCGAAGTACGAGAACGCCAGCAATGCGCTCACCATTCCCGACTTGCTCGGCTATGGCGAGTCGGTTGTGGGCAAGACGGTGAAGGTCTCGGGCGCGGTGAAGGGGTCGCTGAAGGCGGCCGGCTCGGCGGAGCGCTTCCTGCTGGCCGACGCCGATTCGGCTCAAAGCCTGTCGGTGTCCTTCGACGGCGCGCTTTCCGATGAAATCGCGGAAGGGAGCTCGCTCGTGGTGACGGGCAGCTTGAACGCCGACGGGACGTTTACGGCCACGGACGTGGCGCTGGAAGGATAAGCGCGAAGACATCGGCTTCGTGTTCGCGGCGCCCGTTTCCGGCATTCGGCCGGCAAGCGAGAGGCGCTGCTTGAGGAAAGGGTTTCCATGTCGACAATTGGTTTGATGGGCCTGCTGGTGGCGTTCGCCGGCGTGGTCGTGTCCGTGCTGTGCCTGGCCGTGGGCGGCCTTTTGGGGCGCAAGAGCGAAAGCGCCACGGGCGAGACGCTCACCTGGGGCGGGCATATCGCGGCCATCCTGACGTGCGTGGCGCTGACGGTATGCTGCGGCGTGCTGGTGTACTGCTTCATCACGGGCGATTACTCCATCGAGTACGTGCTCAAGCAGCATTCCAGCGCCGAGGGCGTGTTGGGGACGCTGTATCGCCTGTCCGGCCTGTGGGCCGGGCGCGAGGGTTCGCTTCTGTTCTGGGCATGGCTGATCAGCGTGTACAACACGGTCATCGCCGTGCGCAACCTGAAGAGCACCAAGCGTCTGGATGCCGTCGCGCTCATGGTGTCGCAGATCGTGCTGGCGGCATTCGTGGCGGTGCTGCTGTTCAGCGAGGACAACATGCCCTTCACGGTCACGCCCGACAAGTACTACAACTCCAACGGCACGCTCACGTCCGCGGCGAAGATGCTCGGCATGAACTCGCTGCTGGAGCACTGGGCGATGGCCTTCCATCCGCCGGCGTTGTTCGTCGGCTATGCGGGCCTGACCATCCCGTTCGCCTACGCCATTGCCGCGCTCATCATCAACGACCCCTCGCGCGAATGGGTGGTGCGCTCGCAGCGCTACGCCCTGTTCGCCTGGCTGTTCTTGGGGATCGGCATTGGGCTTGGCAGCGTGTGGGCCTACGTGGTGCTCGGCTGGGGCGGCTACTGGGGTTGGGACGCCGTCGAGAACGCCTCGCTGCTTTCCTGGCTGGTGGGACTCGCGCTTATCCACTGCTTCACGGTGTACCGCCAGCGCGGCGCCTTCAAGCGTTGGAGCGTCATGTGCGCCTGCATCACGTTCGCCTTCGTGATCGTCGGCACGTTCATTTCCCGCTCGGGCATCGTGCAGTCGGTGCACGCCTTCGAGGGCGATGCGGTGTCGCTCGTGCTGTTCGGCTCGCTCATCGCGGTGGCCATCCTCGCCGGCATCGTGGGGCTGCTCGTTCGCTGGAAGAGCTTCGGCCCGGCTGCCGACGGCTCCGACGACGTGCAGAACATCGTTTCCAAGGAAGGCGCCTACTATTTCAACAACGTCATCCTGGTCGTGTTCGCCACGCTGTTGGCGTACCTGACCATCTCGAGCGCGCTGCCGAGCTTTCTGCCCTTCGGTGGGCAGACGGTTTCCTCGGGCACGTTCAACGCCATCGCGCGCCCGCTTGGCATCATCTATCTGGCCATTCTTGCTTGCTGTCCGCTGCTTGGCTGGGGCAAGACGTTGGGCTCGAAGTTCTTCAAGCAGGCGCGCATCCCGGCCATCTGCGCGGCGGTGTTGTTCGTGGTGCTTGCGGCATGGTGGGCGATTTACTTGGTGCCCGGCTACGACGCCATCATCGCGGCGGGCGGAACCGAGGCCGAGGAACTTGGTAGCGAGGGTCCCGCGTTCTATTACAACGGCCTTGCGCTCGTCGGCTTCTTGGTGGCCAGCCTGCTGTTCTTCAATTCTTTGTTCATGTTGGGACGCACTATCGGGGCATGGAAGCGCTCCCATGAATGCAACGGCGCGGCGGCCGTGTGGGGCTGCCTGCGCAATAACGCGGCGCGCTTCGGCGGCTTCCTCTCCCATACGGCCATGGCCATCATCCTGATCGGCCTTATCGGGTCGTCGATGTACGTGACCGAGCAGGTGCAGTACATCAGCTACGACGAGGAGACGGATACTTCCACCGACACGCTGCAGATCAGAGGCTACACGCTGGAATATGCCGGAAATTCCATCGACGAGCTTGAGGGCGGAAGGGATATCCTGTATACGGTGACGTTCGACGCCTACAAGGACGGGCAGTATCTCGGCCAGGTGAGCCCGGCCGTGCGCCTCGACCAGCGCACGCAGCAGCAGAAGCTGGTTGCCAGCGTCATCTCGCTGCCGACGGAGGACCTCTTCGTCGTGTACCGCGGCGTCAACGACGACAACGCGTTCTCCATGGACGTGCGCGTCAACCCGTACGTGTCGTTCGTATGGGCGGGCTTTGTGCTGCTGATGGTGGGCATCCTGGTAGCGACTGTCGGCCGTCGCCGCGCGAGCCGCAAGCTTGGCGCGGCCGAGCGCATGGCTGCCGACATCGCCGCCGGCGACGCGGTCGACCTTCAGGAGAAGGCCGTCGCCGAGCAGGGCGAAGCCGCCGACGCGGAAACGGCCGGCAAGGCGGGCGCTTAGCGCCTAGCGCTGCCGCGCATCCGCGGGGTGCAGGAAAAAGAAACGAGGGAAGGGAAGGCCTATGGCGAAGACCGAGGTAGCGGCCATCCGCACGAAGAAGCTGTCGAAGACCTTCGGCGGGCGCCGCGCGGTGGACAAGGTTACCATCGAGGTGCCGCAGGGGGCCTTCCTTTCCATTTTCGGGCCGAACGGCGCCGGCAAGACGACGCTTCTGCGCATGCTGTCGACGCTGAGCCGCCCCACGTCGGGCGAGGCGTACCTCATGGGTCTCGACCTGAAAGAGGATGCCGACACCGCGCGTCAGCACATTGGCCTCATCTCGCACAACTCCATGCTCTATCCCGACCTGACGGCC
>CAVBAM010000222.1:0-3383 GCA_963593315.1 Candidatus Methanomethylophilaceae archaeon
CGGCTGGGCCACGCCGTAGAAGTACAGGTTGTCCTGCCCGATGAACTGGTACACCTCGGCGTCTTCCGAGCACCAGAAGTCGCGCCAGCTGCCACGAGGCAGGCCCATCTTGTCGTTGACGGCCATGGTGAAGCTCATCGGCGCCCACAAGCTTTCGGGCCAGCACCACACCGTCAGCCCCTCGAGGCCATCGATGACCGGGGCTTTCACACCCCATTCGATGTTGCCGGTGATGCGGAAGGGCACGAGCGCCTTGCCGGTGCGGAAACGGATGGAGGCCTGCGTGAGCACGTCGCGCGCGGCGTCGCGGGCGTCGATGTCGGAAAACTCGATGCTAAACGACTGCTTGCCGGCCTCGGGCTCGTGCAGGGTGTGCGCGGGCAGCTTGTCGGCGATGGAGCGGTAGTCCTCGCGCAGCTCGTTTTTGATGAAGACGACGGGAGGCTCCAAGAATTCCTTGATGACCTGCGGCACGATGGGGCGCACCTCGGGGTCGGCCTCGAGGGCGGCGGCGTGACCGCGCAGGAAGTCAGTGAACGCGGGCAGGTCGAAGTACCAGTTCTCCACCGGGCGCATTTCCGGCGTGGTACCGGTGAGCGAGGACTTCGGCGCGATGAGGTCCTCGGGCGCGTAGCTGTGCCCCAGGTCGCACTCGTCGGCGTAGGCGTGGTCGGACTTGCAGCCCTGCACCGGGCAATGCCCCTGGACCTGGCGCCCATTCAGGAACGTCTCGGCCTGCGTGTCGTAAAACTGCAGCGTGGAGCGCTTGTGCAGCCAGCCGTTTTCATAAAGCTTGGTGATGAAGGCCTCGCTGATGTGCTGATGCACTTCCCCGCAGTGGCCGATGTTGGAACCCTCGTACACGCTCAGCGCGATGTCGTAGGCCTCAAGCGTCGCCTTCTGCTTGTCGTGATTGCGCTGCACGTAGTCCTCGATGGTGCCGTCGAACTCGCCGGCCTCCACGAGCTTGCGGTAACCCTCGTTGATGGGCGAGCCGAAGCAGTCGGTGCCGCTGATGAAGCGCACGTTTTCAGCGCCGATGCGGTCGCGCAAAAAGCGCGCGAAGCAGTCGGCCGGCACGAAGACGCCGGCGATATGGCCGAAGTGCAGCGGCTTGTTGCCGTAGGGCATGCCGGCGGTGACCACCGCGCGAGCAGGCCAGTTGACGGTTTCGGTGTTAGTTTGCGTTTGTGCCATCGGTAGCTATCTCCTTCAAGGCGTCGGCCACATCGGAGGCCGAGACCGAGTTCTTATCCTTCGAAAGCAGGTCCAGCAAATCAGTCACGCTGCTGGATTCGGATTGCAGGCTCACGGTACCATACTTCTGCATGCCGGCAAGTTCGGCCGCCTTGGCAATGGCGTCCTCCCTCGTGCCGATTTCGTCGGCCAGGCCGTTTTCCACCGCGTCGAGCCCCGTGAAGCTCAGGCCCGTGGCCAGGGTGCGCACGGCCTCGACGTCCATGCTGCGGCCCTCGGCCACGTTTTCGATGAACGTGGCGTTGATTTTGTTCACCATGTCCTGATAGTAGGCGCGCTCCTCGTCGGTGAGCGCACGCGTACCGTAGGTGGAGTCCTTGCTTTGCGCCGAGGTGATGTCGTCGACGGAGATGCCGAGCTTGTCGAGCAGGTCGGAGACGTCGGTGAGCTGCATGGCCGTGCCGATGGACCCGATCGCGGTGGTCTTCGCGGTGAAGATGTAGTCGGCCTGGCTGGACACCTCGTAGGCGGCGCTGGCGTTGGTGGCGGCGCTCGAGACGACGACGGGCTTGCCGGTTTCCTCGCGGAATTGCTTGACGTAGGCGGCCATTTCCTCGCCGGCCGTGGCCGTGCCGCCGCCGGAATTCACGCGCAGGACGACGGCCTTGATGTGCTCATCAGCCGCGGCGCGATCGAGCTGTGCCTTGAGGCCCTCGGGGCTGGCCGTCGTGCCGTCGTAGCCAATGGTTCCGCTGATGGTGATGACGCCGACGCTGTCGACCGACACCTCGGCCTGGGCCGACGACCCCGAAAGCGAGCCGGATGCCGACGAGATGACCGTGGTGCACGAACCGATGCCGAGGGCGCACAGCGCGAAGGCGGCGACGATCGCCACGATGGCGACAATCCAGCCGTGGCGCCGGGGCGATTCGGGGCGGGCGGACGCGGGAGCCGGGACGGGTGCAGGCGCGAAGGCGGGAGCCGGGCCGGGCGTGGAGCTGCCTGCGGTCGCGGGCGACACGGGCGCAGGCGGCGCAGGGGTTGCCGCCGGGGCGCCGGCTTCGGGTTCGCCAGGCTGCGGCGACGCGGGATTGCCGTTGGTTTCGTTCGACATAACGCTCCTTGTTTCAGTGTGACCGAACCATTATACGACGGAGCCGCCCTCCCCCGCCGGGCGGGTGGGGCGCACACAACAAAAGAAGGCGGCCCCGCAGGACCGCCTTCCGAAAGTTGCGCCAAACCGAAAGCCGCGCGTTAGAACTCCAGGTTCTGCGAGGAACCGTTGGAATGCTGGGCTTTCTTCGCCGTGCGCATCAGGAACTCCGCGTTGTTGTCGGTCTGCTTGAGCGACTTGATAAGCATGTCCATGGCGCGCTCGGTGTTGTTGGTGTTCGCCAGGATGCGGCGGACCGCCCAGATCAGCGGCGCCTCCTGCGGATTGAGCAGCAGGTCCTCCTTGCGCGTGCCGGACGACACCGGGTCGATGGCCGGGAAGATGCGGCGGTCGGCCAGGTTGCGGTCGAGCTTGAGTTCCATGTTGCCGGTGCCCTTGAACTCCTCGAAGATGACCTCGTCCATCTTCGACCCGGTTTCCACGAGCGCGGAAGCCAAGATAGTCAGGCTGCCGCCACCCTCGATGTTGCGGGCGGCGCCCAGGAACTTCTTGGGCGGATAGAGCGCCGTCGAGTCGACGCCGCCGGACAGGATGCGGCCGGAAGCGGGCTGCGCCAGGTTGTAGGCGCGGGCCAGGCGCGTGAGGCTGTCGAGCAGCACCACGACGTCCTTGCCCTGTTCGACCAGGCGTTTCGCACGCTCGATGACAAGCTCCGACACCTGGATGTGGTTTTCGGTGGGCATGTCGAAGGTCGAGGAGATGACCTCGCCCTTGATGGAGCGCTGCATGTCCGTGACTTCTTCGGGGCGTTCGTCCACCAGCAGGCACATAAGGTGCACCTCGGGGTTATTCGCGCTGATGGCGGCCGCGATGTCCTTCAAGATGGTGGTCTTACCGGCCTTCGGGGGCGACACAATGAGGCCGCGCTGACCCTTGCCGATGGGGCTGACCAGGTCGATCACGCGTGCCGTGATGGTCTGCTTGCCGTGCTCCATGGTCAGGCAGTCATCCGGGTAAACCGGGGTGAGGTCGCCGAAGCGCACGCGCTTGACGCATTCCTCCGCCGGCAGGC